>DATBHW010000007.1 GCA_036557285.1 Ktedonobacterales bacterium | reverse complement strand
GGCATCAGTTATCGGACGGCCTTTCGCTGGTGGAAAGCGGGCCAGATTCCCGGCTATCAGGCTCCGACCGGCACCATCATTGTGCAAGAGCCGAAAGAGCCAGCCGCGCCAGCGCAGCGGGTCGCCATCTATGCCCGCGTCTCGTCTCATGAGCATCAGGCGAACTTAGATCGGCAAGCGGAGCGGCTGCTTTCCTATTGCGCCGCCAGGGGCTACCAAGTCGCCAAGGTCGTCAAGGAGAGTGCCTCTGGCGTCAACGACAGCCGCCCCAAGCTGCTCTCGCTCTTGGAAGACCAGGCGATCATGCTCATTGTCGTGGAACACAAAGACCGCTTGACCCGCTTCGGCTTCCGCTACCTGGATACCTTGCTGCGCGGGCAGGGCCGTGCCTTGGAAGTGGTGAATGAGGCGGGCAACGAGACGGAAGACCTCATGGCCGATCTGACGGCGATTCTGTCTAGCTTCACTGCGCGGCTCTATGGGCAACGCCGGGCAAAACGCAAGACAGAGATGGTGATGCGGGCCTTAGAAGCCGGAGAGAGGGAGGGCGAGCATGCAATTAGTTGAGCAGCATGTTATCTGCCGCTCGGACCCGCGCTTTGCCCCGATTGACGCGGCAGCGTTTGCGGCGAAGAACCTGTACAACGCGGCAAACTTCCTGGTACGGCAGTCCTTCATTTTTGAGGGCCGCTATCTGGGGTATGCCGCCCTCTTTCATCTGCTCAAGCGCCACGAAGTCTATACCGCCCTGCCCTGCAAAGTCTCGAATGATATTTTGCGCCAGCTTGATAAGAATTGGCGGGCGTTCTTTGCCGCTTGTGAGGCATATCGAGCAGACCCAAACAAGTTTGTAGGCCGCCCGAAACTGCCCAAGTACAAGCACAAGACGAAGGGCCGCTTCCTCTTGATCTATGATATTCAAGCGATTTCCCGCCGGGCACTGGCACGGGGGATACTCGCCCCCTCTGGGCTGAAGATAGAAGTCCAGACCGCTCACCGCCAGGTGAAGCAGGCCCGCATTGTTCCGCGTGCGGGCTACTATGTCGTGGAAATCGTCTATGAATGCAAGGAAGCCCCACCTTCCGGTAATCCAGCCCTGTACGCCGCAGTAGACTTGGGAGTAGACACCCTGGCTGCGCTAACCTCAAACAAAGGGGGCTTTGCCCCACGCCTTGTTAACGGGCGCGTCCTGAAAAGCTACAACCAGTTCTACAACAAGCGCCGGGCAGAGTTGCAGGAAGCTTGGGGACATGAAGGCACGACAGCCCGCATGGACCGCTTGACCACCAAACGGACGCGCCGTATCAATCAGTATCTGCACACTTCGAGCAAAGCCATTATTGCCTTGCTGGTTGAGGAAGGCATGGGCACGCTGGTCATCGGTAAAAACCTGCTCTGGAAGCAGGAAGCCGGGTTAGGGCGCGTCAATAACCAGCACTTCGTGCAGATACCACATGCGCGCTTCATTGACATGCTCAGCTACAAGGCGCAATTGATGGGCATTGCCGTGAAGGTGCAGGAAGAGAGCTACACATCCAAGGCCAGCTTCCTAGATTTGGACCCGCTGCCCGTCTATGACCCCAAGCGGGAAGGCCAGCCGGTTTTCAGTGGCAAGCGGGAAAAGCGTGGCCTGTATCGCGCCAAGGATGGGCGGCGCATTCAGGCGGATGTGAATGGCTCCTACAACATCGGACGCAAAGCATTCCCCCATTCCTTCGGGCAGGGGATAGAGGCCGCCCTTGCAGTACGGCCAGTAGGGCTGTCGATCTCGCCGGTCATCCCGTCACGGGCACGGGAGCGAGCGGTAATCCTACCAACCAGAGCATAGGTGGCTATGCTTTGTGATACTGTCATATAATGAACGGTATGAGTGGTCGTTTCGGCTTGGGAGACGCTGGTAGCCATCATGCCGCCTACAGGCCACTCGTGACGAGAAATCTGGTTGGATAGTTCAGCGGCCCTGCGGCACAAGTTGCGGGCTGTATGGGTATATGGCAGGAGCAGAGTAAGCTATGGGTAAGCTGATTGAAACCCTACAGCGGGTAGGAAAGTCATCAGGCGGCGGCATTGGTTTTCTAGGGAGGAACCAGACGCAGACGAAGCCAAAGGCTCTCGGCATGCTGGTGGCGCTCAGTCAGGCAGATGCCGGGGCCGTGGAAGCGGTTGCCAAGGCTGGCGCAGATGGCGTTATCTTTGTGGTTCAGAATGGGAAATCGGTAAGCAAGGGGCTTGCCGTAGAGGCGTATCAGAAGGCCGCCGAGCCGCTGCGTGCGGCAAATCGGCCCTGGGGGCTTGAACTGTCCGAGGTTGCCGCGTCGCTGCCAGCGGATGCGCTCAAGGGCATTCGTGAAGGTGGCGCGGATTTTGTCTCCTTCCCGCTTGAGGCTCCTGCCCGTCTCCTTCAAGAGCGCCCTGAAGGGCTGGATAGGATTATCACCCTTAGAGGCCCAAGAGATGAAGAGAACGAAAGCTATCTGCGGCTGGTGCGGTCGGTCAACCTGCTCTCTGTGCAGGTCGCTCACTTTCTTTCCAATCTGACGGCTGAGCGCCTGCGCGATCTGCGGATTGAGGAATTGTTGAACTACCGGATGGTGCGTGAACTGCTTCGCTTCCCGGTGCTGGTGAACGTGGGGGGCAATATAGGGAACGAAGAGGCGCGCATACTCGTCAAGCTGGGAGTCTCGGCGGTCATTATCCAGCAGTCTGAGGGCGAGAGCGCGTCGGCGCTGACCCAGCGGGTCACAGCCCTGCGCGAGGAACTGGAGCGCGTGCCTGCCCCTGGCTCTGAGGATGAAGATACGCCCAATGTCGCGTTCGTTCCTGGCTCGCCTGCCAGGGGTGAAGAGCCAACCCGCCAACGCTGAATACACAATGAAGGTCAAGAGTCGAGGATTCCGGCGTATGCCGCCTGCTGCGGCGAGCCATCCTCGGCTTTTGCTGTGCTTGAGAAGGACGATCATCGGAAGAAGAGCGATCAAAGGAGAACCATCGGAATGAGTGATTTGACGACGCGGATTGAATCGTTGCAGCGGCGCGTGCATGAAATGCTGGTGCGACTTTGACCAGGCTGGCAAAGAGCGCGAGATAGAGGCGCTTGAAAAAGAGAGCATGGCCCCTGATTTTTACGCTGATCGCCGCCACGCGCAGACGACGATGCAGCGCCTGACAGCTCTGCGCGCTGAGGTTGAGACCTGGCAGGGATTGCATACGCGCCTGAACGATCTGCACGAGATGGCGCTGTTGTTGGAAGCAGAGCCGGATGAAGGGCTATCCGCCGAGGTAGATCGTTCGGCAGATGAGATTGAACAGCAGCTTGAAAAGCTGCGCTTCTCGCTGATGCTGAACGGCGAACACGACCAGCGCAACGCCATTCTCTCGATTCACGCGGGGAGCGGCGGCACCGATGCCCAGGACTGGGCGGAGATGCTTTTGCGCATGTACCTGCGCTGGGCGCAGCTGCGGAACTTCAAGGCGGAACTGCTCGATCAGCTTGAGGGCGAAGAGGCGGGCATCAAGAGTGCCACGCTTGAAATATCGGGGCCGTATGCCTATGGCTATCTGCGCTCGGAATCAGGGGTGCATCGGCTGGTGCGCCTGTCGCGCTTCGACGCGGCGCATCGGCGGCATACGTCGTTCGCCAAGGTCGAGGTGATGCCCGACATCGAGGATACGATTGACATTGTGGTTCGGCCCGAAGACCTGGAGGTGGATACCTATCGCTCCACCGGAGCGGGCGGCCAGCACGTCAATAAGACCGATTCGGCGGTGCGCATGCGCCATATCCCCACCGGCATTGTGGTGACGTGCCAGAACGAGCGTTCGCAAATCCAGAACCGCGAGGTGGCGCTGCGCATCCTGAAGGCGCGGCTGTATGAGCGCGAACTGAAGGAGCGCGAGCGCCAGCAGGCGGCGCTGAAGGGCGAGCATGTGGAGGCCGACTTTGGCAATCAGATTCGCTCAGTGGTGGTGCATCCCTTCCAACTGGTGAAGGACCACCGCACCGGCTTTGAGAGCAGCGACACGACAGGCTATCTCGATGGTGAGATCGATCCCTTCATCGAAGCCTATTTGCAGAGCCAGGCGGTGGGTGTCTAACCTCCAAAACCGCTTAGAGTGGATAGAGGGCTGAGGAGGCATTTCTTCTAACCCCTATTCACTATTTTGACGGTTAGCCGGGGACGGCCAGCGCCACACTACCGAACTGCCCGTTAAGAGGGAAGAACGCATGTAGGACAAGCTCAGCAGTTATGATGAGTTCGCGGCTTTCCATTCTTTATGCTGCTGAGTTTCAGCAAGCCCTGAGAGTCTTGACGCCTTAGAACGCCCGTGCTATGTTGGCAGCCAGAAAACGCTGATCTGGCCCGGCAATTGCTGGGCGACCTGCTGAGAAAGCGCGAGCAGTGAGGGGGCGATGGTGAGCCAGAGTAATGGTCCTGAGCAGACCCAGGGGCAGCTTTTGCGCCGCGCCCATATCTGGCTGACGGAGCAGGGCGAACCGCAGGCGTCTACGGCACTGGTGCGGCATCTTTTCGGCGCTTCGGCAGAAGGGCAGGCCGGGCAGTTCTGGCTGGGGCTGATGGAGCAGGCGCTGCGCGGCTCCCCGCTCTTCGAGCGCCGCGCCGATGGCCTGTGGCGTCTGCGCGCCTGGGAGGCCACACAGACACGTCTGGCCGATCTGGAATATGTGGTGGTGGATGTGGAGACGACGGGGCTGGTAGCTGGCCGCCACCGGCTGATTGAGGTGGCCGGGCTGCGCGTGCGCGCGGGAATGGTGGTTGATGCGTTTCAGCAGCTTATCAATCCAGAGCATCACCTGCCGCGCTTTATCAGCGCCTTCACCGGCATTACGCAGGCAATGGTCAACGATGCGCCGTCCGTTGATGAGGTGCTGCCCGCTTTCTTTGCGTTTCTCGATGACGCGCCTATTGTGGGGCATAACGTCGGCTTTGATCTGGGGTTTCTAGGCTATGAAGCGGTGCGCCTGGGCTATCCGCTGGCAACCGATGGCCTGGATACGATCAGGCTGGCCCGCCGTCTCATCCCCGGGATTCGCGGGCTAAAGCTGGACGCGCTGGCGCGTCAGGTGGGCGTCGTGGTGCGCGACAGACACCGCGCGCTGGGCGATGCGCGCATCACGCAGGAGGTCTTTCAACATCTGCTGGCGCTGGCCTCTGAGCAGGGGATTGAGACGCTGGCGCAGCTTCGGGAAATTATGCAGCGTTCCGGCGCTGGCCGTCGGCCCAGGCCGGGCGAATCGGCGCTGGAGCGGCCCACCGGCAGCATCTATCTCAATCCTGCCTGGCGGCGCGAGTTTCCGACGCGGCCTGGCGTCTATCTGATGAAGGATGACCAGGGCGAGGTAATCTATGTCGGCAAGGCCAAATCGCTCAAGGAGCGGCTGGCCTCGTACTATCATCAGCCGCTGGGCTATACGCGCAAGCTGGATGGCTTGCTGCAACTGGTGCAAGAGATTGAAGTTCGGGTGCTGGGGTCCGAGCTAGAGGCGCTGCTGGTGGAGTCGCAGCTTATCAAGCAGCTTCAGCCGCGCTTTAACGTGCAACTGCGCAACTACGAAGCCTATCCGTTTATTAAGATTGATGGCCGACCCTATCCGCGTGTCTACGCCACCCGCGAGGTGCATGCCGACGGGGCGCGCTATTTCGGCCCCTTTCAGAGTCGGCGCGTTGTGGAAGCCGCGCTGGAGGTCATTCACAAGCTTTTCCCTATTCGCACCTGCACGCGTGGCCTGCCGCCCCAGGCGCAGCCATCCGAGCCGTGTATGCGCTATCATATGCACCGCTGCCTGGCCCCCTGTCGCGGCGACGTTGACCCTGCCGTCTATGAGGGGATGATTGAGCAGATCAGCGCCTTTCTAGGAGGGGAGCGCGAGGATTTGCTGGATCGGCTGCGCCAGGAGATGTGGGCGGCTTCGGCGCGCAACGATTTCGAGCGCGCGGCGTCGCTGCGTGACGCGCTCAAGAATATCAGTCAGGTGGTGGTGGGCCAGCGCCTTGTCACCGGGGCCGTCGAAGCGAATAATCTGCTGATTATCTATCCGTCCGCCGCAGCCGGGCAGGGCGAGGTGTTTCTGGTGCGGCATGGCCGATTGGTGGAGCAGCGCCGCGTGCCGCTGGTCAGCGAGGACTTGCTGGCTGATTTGCGCGCGCTGGTTGAACGGGCGGTGTCGCTGCCCGCGCCGCCGAAACGGGTCGGCAAAGAAGAGGTCGATCAGATCAACATTATTGCCCGCTGGATTCATCGCCACAGCGACGAGCATGAGCGCGCCTTCTTCTCGCTCCCGACGGATTTACAGAACCCGCAGCAGATCGAGCGTTTTGTGGGCCAGGTTGCGCTGGCGCTGAGTCAGCCAGCAGACCAGGCGAATGTATAATACCGAACCCTGATGAACACCACTTGCGGCGCCGTGTGGAAGGCGGCCAATCGGCGCCTCAGTGCGAACGCAGCGCGCCAGGGGCAGCGTTCGCGCGGGGGGCAGCGGCGGGCCGCCGAGACGGCGGCGCTATACGCAACAGCGCCCGCGTATACTGCCAGCGTTCGCGCGGGCGAGCGATCCGCCGCCAGGGACGGCGGGTACGGGCGTTAGTCGCGGAAGGGTTTGATGACGCTGCTTTCCTCTTCCTTGCTGGTCATGACCTCGATAAAGTTGATGCGTGACCAGGGGAAGATAAAGGAGCGCGCGCCGGGGGTTGCCCAGCCTACGTTTTTTTCATCGCGCATGCGCGGATTCGAAAAGGTCACATAGGATGAGTCTTCATTGGGCAGCATTTCCATGTCTGCCACAATGGGATCCTGGTTCAGCAAATGAATAATAACCGTTCGCGCCATCTGCGCTGCCTCCTGTGATGCAAAATACTGGATGCTATCTGGTATCACCGTCTCCGTGAATCTGGCCGCGCTCCAGTCGGGAAAAAAGCTTCTCCAGGTTCGCGGCTGCTACCTCTTGCAGCGTAAGATCGAGTTCGGTGCATATCTGCGCCAGATACCACAAGACATCGCCCAATTCGAGCTTCAACGCTTCGCGGTCCTCCTCAGAAACCTGGCCGCCTTTGTCTCGAAAGATTTTTTTGATCTTCCCTGCCACTTCACCGGCCTCATTTACCAGACCCAGCGTTGGGTAAACGAGGGGGCTGTCCGTTGAGACTGGCCCCCACGTTTTCCGCGACTCTCGCTGATAGCCCTGAAAATCTTTAATATCCAAGCTACATACCTCAACAGCGATTGAAAACGCGCATCCGCGCGCGGGTAAAATGCTTTTGCCACTGGCTGCCTACAGCAGCACCTTGACGACCAGAGTGCCAAATTGGAGCAAATCACCATTCCTCAGCCGATAAAGCTGGCCGGGAAAGAGGCGCGAGGAGTTGAGCAAGGTTTCGTTGATAGCCTTCAGATCCTCTATATAATAACGTCCCTGTCTCAGCGTAATCATCGCGTGCTGCCGACTCACCCCCTGCTCTATCCCTCCATAGGGTGTCAGGTCAACGTCGGGCGTCTGGCCGGGATCTTTGCGCCCAATGATGATGCGTTCGCGGGAGTCGAGATCAAGTATAAACGCGGAAGGGATAAGCTGCAAGCGCAGATGGGGTGGCTTATCAGGGGGTCCAGAATCACTGGTGGTTGCCTCGCGCCCGACTCGCGGGTCGCTATCCGGCGCTTGAGTGGGTGCTCTGCCGCCTATAGAGGGTGAGCCGGTAGGTTGGGGCAGACGCCGCCCACAATTGTCGCAATAGAGCGCGCCAGCGATATATTCATCAAAACAATGCGGGCAATTTGGCATATGTGATCTCTGGATGAAACAAGGGTAAGTCGCCAAAAGCGACTCAGACTGGGAAAGAGGACGTGCCAGCCTTGTGTATGCTACCACGATACGCGCTTTTGTCAAGGAGGAACGGGTGGGGCGCGGCGTTTTTGTGGATGGGGTTGGGCTGGCGGTTGCAGCCGCCAGCCAATTACCATAAGCTGTTTGAGGCGGAAGGCGCAAGCTGATGGCCGTTTTGGGCCTCTTGCTTGAACTCTTCGGAGCGTTGCAGCAATTCTTCGGCGTTGCGGCGCGAGGTATCAGTGAGCGCGCCGCCAAGCATCTGCCCAAGCTCGATGGTGCGCTGCTCGTAGGCCAGCGCCCGCACCTGGGTAATGGTGCGGTCCCCGTGCGCCTCTTTGGCGACGTTAAAGTGTTCGTCACCGAAGGCGGCGATCTGCGGCAGGTGGGTGACGCAGATGACCTGATGGTTGGTGGTCAGATTCCAGAGCTTTTCGCCTACCACCTGACCGCTGCGTCCACTGATGCCGCTGTCAATCTCATCGAAGATTAAGGTTGGGGTGGAGTCGGCAGCCGAGAGGATGGATTTCAGCGCCAGCATCAGGCGCGAAGTCTCGCCGCCGGAGGCGATCTTGCCCAGCGGCTTAAACGGCTCGCCGGGGTTGGGGGCGATCAGGAACTCGATTCGATCAATGCCTGTGCCGCTAAAGGCGTAGGATTCGGTGGGGCCATCCGGCGCTAGCTGGGCAGGCGCGCCATCAGATGAGTACTGCTGCTGTATCTCGACCTTGAAGCGGGCGCGCTTCATATTGAGATCGTCTAACTGGCGCTCCATAGCCTCAGCCAGCCGCACTGCTGCCGCGCTGCGTATCTGCGAGAGACGCCCCGCAAGCTGGCCGATCTGGCGGCGCAGTTCTTCGTCGCGGGCTTGCAGTTCGGCCAGCCGCTCTTCGCGGTGGGCGTAGCGGTCGAGTTCGGCGGCAGAGTCCTCGGCGTACTTCAAGATTTCCTCAATGGTATTGCCATATTTACGCCGGAACTTGGCGATCAGGTCCAGGCGCTCCTCGATCTCGGCCAGCCGCATGGGGTCGGCTTCTACGCTCTCTTGATACGAGCGCACCGACATAGCGACATCTTCCAGCCGGTAGATAATCTCTTCCAGCGCGGCGTTGTATTCCTGCATGGACGGGTCCAGGCGCGTTAATTCGTCCATGTCGTGTCGGGCGCCTTTGAGCAGGTCGCCAGCCGCCTGGCCGTCTTCACCGCCGCTGAGGGCGCTGTAGATGCCCGCGCACAACTGCGCAAGCCGTTCGGCGTTGTTGAGGACGCGCCGCTCGCGTTCCATCTCCTCCACTTCGTTAGGCTGAAGTTTGGCCTGCTCGATCTCGTCAACCTGGAAGCGCAAGAGTTCGATGCGCCGCTCCAGTTCGCGCTCGTTCTGCTGGAGCGCGGCCAGTTCGCGGCGCGCGGCGCGCCAGTCTGTGACGAGCGCCGTCACCTGGGCGCGCAGGGGCAGCGCCTCGGCGTAGCGGTCCAGGTAATTGACGTGCTGCTCCGGGCGCAGGATGGTGAGGTGTTCGCTCTGGCCGTGAATGTCCACCAGCAGGCTGCCCACTTGCTGCAAGACCTGAAGCGGGACGGGGCGCTGGCTGATGCGCGCGGTGGTGCGCCCGGATTTGTGGATTTCGCGGCCCAGGATCAGTTCGCCGTTATCCGCTTCCAGGCCATACTCATTGAGAAGCAGGGCCAGCACGAGCCGGGCATCGATCTGCTGGTCCTGCCCGCTCGCTTCGTCTGCTGCCTCATCGCTTGCTGCTGGTGCGCGTGCAACATCAGCGGCGGCTCCGTTTGATCCGTTCTGCGGCTGGCTGATGGTGGGGAGCGCCCCAACGGCGAAAGAGCCGTAGATGGTGGCGCGGTCTGCGCCGCTGCGCACCACTTCGATGCCCATCTTTCCACCGAGGACCGCGCTGACGGCATCTATGATGATGGATTTGCCCGCGCCGGTTTCGCCGGTGAAGACGTTAAAGCGCGGGTTCAGGCGCAGGTCCAGGTGGTCAATGATGGCAAAGTCGGTAATGGTCAGTTCTGTAAGCATAGCTCGTTCTTACCGATTCTCACACTTCGCTTTGCAATTTGCGGGTCAATATCTGATAGAAATACGTAGGTGGGCGACGGCGCAGAAAGCGCGTCGTATAGGGGCTGTTGGTGACGCTTACCAGCGACCCGTCACTCAGATTGCGGTTGATCTGCCCATCGGCGGAAAGCACCCCGTCCTGGCCGTCCGTGAAGATTTGCAGCTTGATCGTGGCGCCTGGGTCGAGGATCAGGGAGCGATCAGCGGCCAGGTGGGGGGCAATGGGGGTAATCACGCTGCCGCGCACCTGGGGATAGAGGACTGGCCCGCCTGCGGCCAGGTTATAGGCCGTCGAGCCGGTGGCGGTTGAGACGATCATGCCATCGGCAACGGTGGTGTTATAAAAATGCCCATCCACCCAGACTTTGATGCGCACGACTCGTGGCAGCGCGCCACGCACGACGACAATATCATTGAGGGCCAGGAACTCTTCGGCTGCTCCGTTGGCCTCCAGGACGGCGCTCAACATGGCCCGCTCGTCTATCCAACAGTCACCGTCGAGGTAGAGGGGGAGCTGCTGCTCGACTTCATGCGGCTCCAGTTCGGTGAGAAAGCCCACGCGGCCAAAATTGATGGCGATCAATGGCACACCGACTAGCGCGGCGCTGCGGGCTACTGAAAGGATGGTGCCGTCTCCGCCAAGCACCAGCGCCAGCTCAGTACCCTCCAGGCGCTGGCGTAGTTCGTCCGCTGCGTGCGAGGCGAGTGACCAGACGTTCAATCGCTCGCCGAGCCTGGCTGTCAGGTGGACAGCCATCTCAGTCGCATTGGGCGAGCGTTCCTGGTAGACAATGCCCAGATTCTTCACCGCCAGCCGTATCCCCCCTTCTGTGGCGCTGCCACGCGCCAATTTGCCCATGTGTGGCGTGTTGAGCATACATCCGTTCTCCAGAAGTTCCTCTTCCTGCTTGCGATGACACGGCGCCCTAGCTGTCGCTTTTCACTCCCACATGATATGCGAAGCATCCATAGTTGTCAATGTCTCAGGCGGCCAATATTGAACGAATATTCTAGGTCTGGCTCGTGAAAACAAACAACGGGTGGTCCGGTTTTGGCGGCTGCTGGCAAACGATCACCCAAGGAGCAGGCACGCGGTAAGCTCTTTATCAACAGGGGCGAGCGCGGAGTCCCGGGTTTCCGGCGCTGAGGTATCTATCTGCGCTATAATAAGGAAAATTTCAGTACAAACGCAAGAAATACACGAGGTTGTTGATGCAGACAAGGCGAGTGGAGATGCTCCCCGACACGCTGCCTACGCGGGTGACGGCGCTGCTGGGTATTCGCTATCCTATCGTACAGGGTGGATTGGCCCATCTTTCGTATGCTGATCTGGCGGCGGCGGTTTCAGAGGCGGGCGGGCTGGGTCAGGTGGGCGTGGCGTGCTTCGAGACGGCGGATGAGTTACGCGCCGAGATCGCTAAGGTGCGGGCGCTGACCAGTCGCCCGTTTGGCGTGAATTTCCCGATTGGGCATAGCCCGGTTGATCATTTTCTGGAGGTGGCGCTGGAGGAGGGCGTGCCGGTGCTGACGATTACCGGCGGCAACCCGGAGGCGCTGCTGCGACGTATTCAGGCGCACCAGCCTACGCCGCATACGATGGTGCTGGTGGCTGGTACGCGCGCGGCGCGCAAGGTCGAAGACCTGGGCGCAGACGCGGTGATCGCGGTGGGATTCGAGGGCGGCGGCCATCTGGGCCGCGATGATGTTGGCACGCTGGTGCTGACGCCGCGCGTGGTGGAGGCGGTGAAGATTCCGGTGCTGGCGAGCGGGGGCGTCGCCGATGGGCGCGGGCTGGCGGCGGCTCTGGCGCTGGGCGCGGAGGGGGTGGAATTGGGGACGCGCTTTATTGCGGTGCAGGAGAATGTGGCGCATCTCCATTACAAAGAGGCGCTGGTGCGGGCGCAGGAAACCGATACGGTGGTGATTGAGCGCACGCTGGGGCGTCCGGCGCGGGTGCTGAGGGGGCCGCTGCCCGACAAGATTCTGGAGATCGAGCGCGATCTGGAGCAGCGCGGCGCTTCGCGCGAAGAGAGCCTGGCCGCGCTGCTGCCCTTTATCCTGGGGACGGTGAATAAACGCGCGGCGCGTGAAGGTGTGTTAGAAGAGGGCTTTGTCTGGGCGGGCCAGGTTGCGGGGCTGATTCAGGATATTCCCACGGCAGGCGATCTGGTGCGGCGTATGATTTTGGAGGCTGCCGTCGTCACACAGCGCATGGCGCGTCTGTTTGTGTCAACCGCTCTGCCGGTAGAAGAGGCAGGCGATTAGGATTCTGTAGAGAGGAAGCAGCCCGATGCCTAAAGCCATTGATTTTCATGTTCATCTGCCAATTGCCGAGTTTATGGATGTGGCGCTTGGCCCATACCGGGCGGCGGCAGAGCGGTTTTTTCGCAGCGAGGTGAAGCTGCGCGATGTGGAGGAGATTGCCGCCTATTATGAGGAGCAGGATATGGTAGGCGTTTTGCTGGCGTGGGACGCCGAGACGGCGACGGGCCAGCCGCCGCTGCGCAACGAGGTGGTTGCGGCGATTGTGGACCGCTATCCGCAGCGTTTTATCGGCTTTGCCAGCGTGGACCCGCACAAGGGCCAGGCCGCCATCGTCGAGGCCGAGCGCGCGATCAAAGACCTGGGCCTGGCAGGCATGAAGTTCCATCCGGGGGTTCAGGCGTTTTATCCCAATGACCGGGCGTTTCACCCGCTCTTCGAGAAGATTACGGAACTGGGCGTACCCGCGCTCTTCCACACAGGTACCAGCGGCCTGGGCGCGAATACGCCGGGCGGCTCTGGCGTCAAGCTCGATCATACCCGTCCAATCTATCTGGACAGCCTGGCGGCAGATTTTCCGACGCTGACGATTATCGGGGCGCATCCTTCCTGGCCCTGGCACGAAGAGATGATCGCGGTTGTGCAGCACAAGAGCAATGTGTATAACGATCTCTCCGGCTGGTCGCCAAAGTACATTCCGCCGTCGCTGCTGCGCGAGGCCGCCGGACGGCTCAACGAGAAGTTTCTGTTTGGCTCGGATTATCCGTTTATCCCGCCGGATCGCTGGCTGCGCGATTTTGAGAAGCTGGACGGCTGGACGGATGAGGCACGCGCCCGGCTGCTCTATGGCAATGGGCAGCGTCTGCTGGCCCATACGCCGGTAGCGCAGATGACCTTTTCAGGCTAGCTCTTCCTGGCTGGCTTACTGTGGCGCACCCTCCAGTTTCGCCGCTAATTGTTGGGCGATATGGCGAAAGGCGGCTGCCTGCACTGATCGCGGGTGAGCGATCAACAGTGGATGGGCACGGTCTCCAGACTGGCTCACTAGTGGGTCCAGGGGGATAGCGCCCAGCTTCTCTATATCCATTCCCCAGATGGCGCGGGCGGCTGAGACACGAGCAAAGATGTCCACTGGCTGGCCGCAGTGTGGGCAGAGGAAGCCACTCATATTTTCTATTGCGCCCAGGATGGGTACTCCGGCGCGGCGAAAGTGTTGCAGGGCTTTTTTGCCATCCAGGTGGGCGACATCTTGCGGGGTGACAATGAGTACGACGCCGGATAGTTGGAGGTCATGCAGCAGGTTTTGCTGGAGGTCGGCGGTACCCGGCGGAAGGTCAATGATGAGATAGTCTGGATTGCCCCAGGCAACCTGATGCGTCAATTGCATGAGCAGCGCCCGCACGATGAGGGCTTCAAGAATCATTGGCTGGTCTTCGCCAAGGAGGAAGCCTGCCGACATGATCTTGAGGCCATAACGCTCAACCGGCTGGATAGTTTGCTGCTTACCTTTGCGCGCCAGCGTCCAGTCGCCCGTCCACTCTTTGCGAGTGAGGCCAACCATGAGTGGGATATTTGGGCCATACAAGTCAGCGTCGAGGAGGCAAACGGCCTTCCCGCTTTCGGCCAGCGCCAAGGCCAGGTTCAGACTGATCGTTGATTTGCCTACGCCGCCCTTGCCGCTGCCTACGGCGATGACGAATCGCGCGGGCGACGTGGGCCTGCGCGCGCGCTGGTGGGGACCACCGGGCGATGGCATTCTCATCGTTACTGCTTTAGCTGGTCGAGATGGGCCGGACCAGACGCCACGCTCTGGATCATGGGCTGTTTGGCCGGTTTGGTGTCTTCCATGATCTTGACGACGATGGCGGTGATATTATCCACGCCGCCGTTCTCGTTCGCCATCTCGATCAACTTGCTGGTGACTTGCGGCAGGTCGTCGTGGCGCAGCACCTGTTCAATATCGGGGTCGCGGATCATTTCCCAGAGGCCATCGCAGCACAGCAGCAGCTTGTCGCCCGGCGTCAATCGCTGGTGGAACAGGTCAATCTCGGCGGCTTCTTTTTCACCCAGGCTGCGGTAAATCTGGTTGCGCTTGGGGTGAGTATAAACATCATCTTTCTGGATGACGCCAGCCGCCACCAGGCTTTCGACAATCGAATGGTCGGTGGTGACGCGCTGGAGATGGTCGTTCTGGTTGAGCAGATAGGTGCGGCTGTCGCCGACGTTGCAGATATGCGCCTCGCTCCCCGCCACCAGCGCGGCGGTCATGGTGCAGCCCATATCGGCGTGATCTTTCTGGTTCTGGTGATAGATCATCTGGTTGGCGCGCTGGATGGCCTCTTGCAGCAGGCCGCCTAACGCTTCATCGGGGGTATCTTGCCTGGGCAGCGTCTCGGCCAGATGATGATAGATGGTTTCAACGGCTATGCGGCTGGCGTCCTGGCCGTTGGCGTGGCCGCCCATGCCATCGGCAATGACAAAGAAGCCGAAAGGCTGAAGCTGGCCGTTATGCCGCCAGGTGCCGGTGACGGCCAGAAAGTTATCCTCGTTATCTTTGCGCCTGCGGCCAGGGTCTGTTTTGGCGCTGACCTTTACGCCCAGGGCTTGACGCTGGCGTCCACGCATCACCACAGTTGCTTCCTCCTGTTTTCCCCCGGTCATAGCTGGCATGGTGGGCAGCGTCACTTCTTTGTCAGCGCCGCCCACCGGCGGCTGATAGGTCATGGTGGGCATCTCGGCGATGTCCGGCGGCTGATAGGTCATGGTGGGCATTTCGGCGATGTCTGGCGCTGGCGCCGGATTGAGCGGCGGAAGATTTAAGGGAGCTGGGCCGCCGGAGATGGACCTGCCCAGGCGTCCCGCGCCGCTGGTTCCGGCCAGCCCTTGTGGTAGATCAAGGCCACAGTTGGCGCAGGTGCTGGAGCCAAGGTTATTCTGCATGCCGCAGCGCGGGCAAACGACCGTTCGCCGCGATGAAGCGGCTGGCGCAGCAGCGGCAAAGGGCGCTGTTGCCCCCGCCGGGAGGGGGGCGGCAAAATCGGGTTGTAGCTGCCCGCTCGTTCTCCCGCGTTTCGGGAAGGCGGATGAGGCTGTTGGCTGCCGCTGCACGTCGCGCCTGCGTCGGTAGCGCACCGAGAGCAGGAATGTCATGACAAAGACGAGGAAGACCAGGACTACCAGGAAGGTCAGGGCCACAGCGGTTGTCGAGATGCCAAAGATAGTATCGGGAAGGAAGCCGTTAGAACTTCCTGTGCCTGTGGAGTTTCCGGCGCCACCAGTGATCGCGGTTGCTGTTGGCTCCTTCTGGATGACTGATGGTGTTGGTGTAGGGGTCGGGGTTGCTGTCGCGGTTGCTGTTGGTGTTGGCGTATGGGTCGGGGTAGGCGTTCTGGTTGCCAGAGGGAGCGCGGCCTGCGCGCTGTGGTCAGAGAGATCAGCAGCGCCAGCGGCGGTAGCCAGGACGAAAAGCGTGCCCAGCGCCAGACAAAGCGCAAGAAGGCCAACGATCAGAGGTCGCCGGTGAATTCGCAAGGGCTGCTTCATGACTGGTCCCTCCCTTAAAACGTCGTCCCGGTCCCATCACCCAGTTGGTCAGAAGGATATACGCGGTTAATGCGTCGTGCCTGGTCCACCAGAGCCTCCCTGATTCCCTGTAGTTGCCCGCGCGCGCAGGCGCTGGAGTGTAGCCTGGGCCTGCGCATCGGCGGGGTTCAGCCGTACAGCCGCCTCGCATTCGCGCAGGGCATCGGTCAGGCGGCCCTCGCGGTCATAGACCTGGCTGAGCAGGTGGCGGGCCGCCGCGCTGCCGGCGTCTACGCGCAGCGCCTCGACAAAGGCGCGCTCGGCGTCCTGGAGCCGATTCATGCGCAGGCAAAGCTGGCCGATATTCATCTGCACCGCCAGGCTGCGAGGCAGCAGTCGCGCGGCTTCTCGATATTCGGTCAGCGCAGGCTCAAGCTGGTTGGTCTGCTCAAAACACTGCCCCAGCAGACGATGGGCTTCACCGTCGTTGGGGTTATGGAGCAGCGCATTCTGATAGGCTTTGATGCCCTCTTGTGGTCGGCGCTGCACGAACAAAAAGACATCACCGATCAGTCGGTGGGTTTCGGCATCATTTGGGGTGAGTTGAAGCGCGCTTTGATAGGCAGCCAGAGCGTTGGTGGTATCGGGTGGCTGGCTGCGGGCGTGAATCATGCCCAGCACTTTATAGACCTGTGGGTTGTTCCGGTCAAATTGCAGCGCCTGCCGGGCCATGTTAAGCGCCTCGATGAAACGCCGCTGATCCAGCAGGGCGCGCGCCTGGTTGAGATGGTAGTTGACAGAAGGCCCGGAAAGCGGCTGGCCCGATGGCTGTTGAAAGGTGGGCGGCGCTCCTATTGGCGGGCCGCCCAGCGGGGGCGCTCCAATGGGGGGCCGGTTGGCAACTATCGTTGGCCCGACGGGTCCGGGCGGCGGCAGGACCGGCGGGAGCCGCAGGAGGGCCTGTTCCATTTCGCCCGCGCTGACCCAGCGGGCGTTTGGCTCTTTCTGCAAGGCGCGGCCAATCAGCACGTCGAACTGCGGGCTGATCTCTGGTCTGAGGCTGCGAATGGTGGGGAAATCAAAGATTGATGGCTTGTTATTAGTGGCCTCGTGGCGCGTCAGCAGGCGGTGGAGCGTCGCGCCGAGGGCATAGATGTCGCTTTTGGGAAGGGGCTTGCCTTCCAGTTGTTCAGGGGGCGCGTAGCCCAGCGTCATGATGACGGTGGCCTGGCGTCCACCCTGGAAGGAGCGGGCGATGCCAAAGTCGATCAGCTTCACTTTGTCGTCGCCCGTGACCATGATGTTAGAAGGTTTCAGGTCACGAAAGATCACCGGGGGGTTCTGACTGTGGAGATAAGCCAGCACGCTGCACATCTGCGCTGCCCAGCTGCGCACGCGGGTTTCGGGCAGGCCGCGCGGCTGGCCTTCTTGCTCCAGCACTTCGGCGAGCGTCTTGCCATCCACAAACTCCATGATCAGGTAGTTATGCCCATTTTCGGCAAAGAAGTCGAAGACTTTGGGGATGGCCTGGTGATGCAGGTCCAGCAGCATATGGGCTTCGCGCTCGAACCATTGCAGCGACTGATCGCGTTCTTCTTCATTGCTGAAGTTATCCAGCATTTCCTTGACGGCGCAGGGCCGCTTGAAGTGCTGGTCAAAGGCTTTATAGACCGCGCCCATGCCGCCCTTGGCAACTGCTTTCTCGATCTTATAGCGTTTATGTTGCAGTTCGGCGCCAGAAGTGAGGCGCTTGGGGCCTTTGTCGCTCCCGCTGCGTTTGGGATGGCTGTCCGCCTCTTCATCTGGCGGTGGTGGTGGGCTGGAAATAGCGTCGCGCTCCTCTTTGTCGCTTTTGTCGCTTCCAAGCGGTTGATGACATTTCACGCACTCTTGTGCGTTGTCAGTATTTGCTGTATGGCAATTGGTGCATTCGATCACAGCCGCTGCTCCGTCCAATCCGCCGAACGCTCGGTGGTCACTGCGAGGACCGCGCCGGTTGCTACCATCATAGCATGCTTCGGGCGTGCGGTCAATGTGCGCCAGTTCTTTACAGGGTCTTTGCTTACTCTCAATTACTCTCAATATATAGCCCATCTAATGGGCCATTATAGCATACCTGGATTTCCCATAGCCTAGCATATATGTGGCACCTGTCAAGGGATTACGTCACACTGGTTCCACCCAAACCAGGGCCAGTTCGCGCAGCCGCTAGCCGCCTTTCAGGCGGCGCTGCAAGTGGTTGGCTGCCCAGCCTGCTCTTTGTCGGAGTCTGTGGGCTATGCTATAATGTGAGACGGCACGGGCGCGCGAGCCGCAGGCGAGAGTGCCGAGGCAAGCACCCATTGCCAGAGGCATGACAAGCAAAGCGAAGGCTGCTCAGCCGGGCTGGCGCTCTCTCTTCTGCTCACTATCTTATGAATGGCACGCCTGAGTGGCCCATCTGGAGGTATCTGTGGCAAATATCGGCTATCTGTATGCGGCCCTCTTCTTTCTCGTCGGGTGCATGCTGGTGGTGGTGGGCCTGACCGCTGCGAAAGTGGTTGGTCGCTTTACTATCAAAAAGCATACAGCCCGCGACAAACACATCATCTACGAATCTGGCGAGACGCCTCTTGGCAGCGCCTGGGTCCAATATCCGCTGGCCTTTTATGTCTTTGCGCTGCTCTTTGTGGCTTTTGATGTGGATATTGTGTTCTTGATCTCCTGGGCGGTGGTGTTCCAGCAGCTCGGCTGGTTTGGGTTTGTCGAGATCACCTTCTTTATCGTTGTGCTGGCGCTGGGGCTGGTCTATGCCTGGCGTAAAGGAGTGGTTCGATGGATTTAACCAGAAGCGCGTCACAGCCTGGGGCATCCTCTGCACGGACGCCGCAGGCTTTCCAGGGCGATCATATCGCTGAACTGACCCGCACGCTGCATGGCCTGGATGGGCTGGTGGGGCATCCGGCGCTGATGGGTGGGGGCGGGGTTGGCATCGAGGTAGATGGCGCCCGTCTGCTACAGGTCAGCCGGGTGCTGCGTGATGAACTGGGCTTTGAGATGTTGACCTCCGTGTCGGGGGTTGATATGCGCGATCACCTGGAGGTGGTCTATCATCTGCGTTCGCTTTCGCGCAACTGGCTGCTGCAAGTGAAGGTGAAGCTGGAGCCAGAGAAGCCCCAGGTTGACAGCCTGGTCGGCGTCTGGACTTCGGCGAACTGGCTGGAGCGCGAAACGTATGACCTTTTCGGGATGGTCTTTGTGGGTCATCCAGACCTGCGCCGCATCCTGCTGGATGACGAGTTTGAGGGCTATCCGCTGCTGAAAAGCTTCCACCCCACGCCAATGACGGTGCATGATCGCGCGACGACCCAGGTCACGCCAGCGGAGGCGCTTTCTGGCGAGGCGCAGCGCGGCGTTGAGCGGGTGGTGTCGAAACGGCTGGGGCAGGGGACGCAGGAGCGCCTGCACCCCGGCACGCCAACCTTTGGCGACGCGCATTATCCTGAACAGCCCGGCGTCCCCGAATCAGAGGGGATCGAAGACTAGGGCATATTTCAGAGGAGCAGATACCTATGGCAATAGATGCAGAAAACCAGCAGCTTGCCCCTGAATATATCGAGGGTCCGGGAGGGCTTCGCTCTGAGGAGATGGTCCTCAACATGGGGCCGCAGCATCCTTCTACGCATGGGGTGCTGCGCCTGGTCTTAACGCTCGATGGCGAAACGGTTGTCCACTGCACGCCCGTGATTGGCTATCTCCATCGCGGCATTGAAAAGATATTGGAAAACCGACCTTATATGGGCGGCATCCGCTATATGGATAATTCGGACTATCTCTCGCCGATGATCAATGAAACGGCCTATGCTGGCGCGGTCGAGCAGTTGATGGGCCTGGAGCCGCCGCGCCGCGCCCAATATATCCGGCTGATGACCAATGAGATGCAGCGCATCGCCAGCCATATGGTCGCCATCGGCACGTATCTGCTGGACCTGGGCGCAATGACCCCTATCCTGTATTGTTTCCGTGACCGCGAAGGTATTCTGGACCTGTTCGAGGCGCTGGGCGGCAGCCGCTTCAATGTCAACTATCTGCGCGTGGGCGGGGTGCTGCACGATTTTCCCAAGGGCTGGCTGAGCAGGCTGGAACAGTGGTGCAATGCGTTTGATCATTCGTTAATAGAATTAGAGAATCTGGTGACGGGCAACGAGATTTTCGAGGCGCGCACGCAGAACGTTGGCTATATTGATCCGCAGCAGGCGATTGCCTATGGCCTGACCGGGCCGAACTTGCGGGCGTCGGGCGTCAATTTCGATCTGCGCGTGGACCGGCCCTATATGGCCTATCGTGAAGTATCGGTGAATCCGGCGGTGCGTCAGGAAGGCGACGCTTTTGCGCGCTTCCGGGTGCGCCTGAATGAGTGCTATGAAAGCCTGCGCCTGGTTCGCGTGGCGATGGATCAACTGCCGGGCGGGCCGATCTCGACGCGCACGCCGATTGCGCTGCGCCCGCCGCGCGGGGAAACCTATTTCGCTGTGGAGAGCAGCAAGGGTGAGCAGGGCATTTATCTGATTAGCGATGGCTCGGAATATCCCTACCGCGCCAAGATTCGCGGCCCTTCGTTTGTGAACCTGCAAATCTTGCCGGAACTGCTGCGCGGCCACAAGATGGGCGATGTGGTGGCGATCCTGGGGAGTATTGATCTGGTTCTTGGCGAGGTGGATCGATGATAACGGATTTTTGGAAAGAAGTAATTCACTTCTTTATTACGTTGGTCTTCACATTGGTCTTTGTGCCGGTAATCCCACTGGTGGGTACGTATCTGGACCGCAAGATTCTTGGCTTGATGCAGGATCGCCTGGGGCCAACCTATGTTGGCCCCTTTGGATCGCTGCAAAGCCTCGTGGATATGGTCAAGCTGCTCTCCAAAGAAGACATTAAAGCCAGCGCGACGGATACGATCATCTTTACGCTGGCGCCGGTGATCTTCCTGGCGCCGATTATCACTACCTTTGTGATCCTGCCGTTTTCCCCCTATATGACGGTCAGCGCGCTGGAAACCGGACTCATTCTGTATGTGGCGCTCAGTTCGCTCGATGTGATTGGCGTCTTCATGGCCGGCTGGGGGTCTAATAACAAGTACGCGCTCATGGGTGGCCTGCGCTCGGCGGCGCAGATGATCTCCTACGAACTGCCGCTGGTGCTGTCGCTGGTTCCGGTGATTATGCTCACCAGCGTGGTGGATAAGAATGGGCTGGGAAGCATCTCGCTCAGCGAGATCATCACTGCTCAGATGCGTCCCTGGTGGCTCTGGTTTGTGCTGATTCAGCCGCTGGGCCTGCTGATCTATTATACCTGCGGATTGGCCGAAACCAACCGCTCGCCATTTGATCTGCCCGAAGCCGAATCGGAACTGGTCGCGGGCTATCTCACCGAGTACAGCGGCCTGCGCTGGGCGATGTTCTTCCTGGGCGAATATGCCAATATGGTTATCGTCTCGGTGATTACGGTTGCGCTGTTCCTGGGCGGCTGGTCTGGTCCGGGCGCCGATCAAGGCTTGTGGGTTGGGCTGCTCGGCGATTTCGGGGGGGCGGTGGTCTTTAACCTCTTTGCCGTCTTCTGGTTCATGGTGAAGCTCTGGACGATGATCTTTATCTTCGTCTGGATTCGCGCCACGCTGCCGCGCCTGCGCGCCGATCAGTTGATGCGGTTTGCCTGGCTGGTCTTGATGCCGATTACCCTGGCGAATATCTTGATCAGCGGATTGGTGCTGCTGGGGGCGCCTGAACTGATGGGCGGGACGATGATGCTCGCCCAGGTTCCGGTCAATGTCTGGATTCTTGGCGCGGTCAACTGGCTGATGTTCTTTGTCTATGTCTTCCTGCTGGGTCGGGCGACGGGTGTGTCCGTGACCGGCAGGACGCCGCGCTGGATGAGACGGCGGGCGGCTGCCAGGGCCAAAGCGCAGTCAGCGACTCAACCGGCGGCGCTGGCCCAGGCCCAAAAATAACGGCGAAAAGGCGACAATGGGAGGGGTATGATGGAAAACGAACGTCGGGCGAGAAAACGAGGTTGGCTTCCGCTGGCGATTGGCGCTGCCGGTCTGGCGACTGGCATCGTGATTGGGGGCGCGCGGGCGGTCAAGGAGATCGAAGTCTCCAGCGAGTGGGAGATTGACGCGCCAGCGGAAGAGGTCTTTGAGATGCTGCTGGATACGCGCAATTACGCCGAATGGTGGCCTGAGATGGCCGGATACACCAATACGGGCGAGCGGTTCATCACTGCCAGCACGATAGCGCAGTGCGCGGCGCGCCTGCCGGTGTCTTTCGTTCCGTTTCTGCCGCCGCTCCATTTTACCCTGCGCTTTCCACAGATTGAGCGCAACCAGCGCGTTCGCGTGCGCCTGACGGGCGATGTCAGCGGCATTGCCGAGTGGGTGATCGTGCCGCAGGGCGAGGGTGTGATTCTCAAGAATAACACCAGGCTGCGGTTGAGGAATCCGCTGCTGAATCTGGCCGCGCTGGCTTTACCAGAGGCTTCCTGGCGAGCCAATCTGGAGGCGATGCTTTTGGAGGTGCGCTCCGGCCTGCGGCGCGCGCTGGAGTTTGCCGAGGCCGAGTTCGCTTTCGCCAGGCGCTGAAGGCTGTGAATGAGTATCTGCCCGCCGCTCTGCTGCATCTGCGCGAGGCGGAGATCGTGCGCCTGTGCGGCCTGGCGCGGGCGGCGCGCGGGCAGGAATACGCGCGGACGGGCCGGGTGCGTCAGGCCGAGCGCGCGGCTGGGACGCTGCGGGGAGCGGTTCTGGAAGGCGAGACGACGAGGGAGGCGCTGGCGCGCTTTGCCGACAGCGGGCTGGACGCCTGGCAATGTTCCTGTAGCCAGCCGCCGCCAGACCTGGCCCTTTCGACCCCCACAGACCGCGCGCCTTGCGAGCATGTGGCCGCGCTCCTCTCTCTGTGGGTGCGCGATCCAGAACAGTTTCGCGCTGCTGCTCTTGCGGCTGAGGCGCCTCCCGCACCCACTTTGGACCGCGCCCCATCCAGCGCGCCAGCCCCGATCCCATCCGCCGCCGCTGCGGCTCCTGCCCCAACATTAGCAGACCTGGAGCATCTGGATCAGGGCGCGCGCCGCTTCTTGAATCTGCTGGCCCTGGCCGACGGCAGCGTGACCAAAGGCGAGGCTCAGCGCCTTTTTGCGCGCCTGGAGTTGGGCGAGCCGGAAGCCGCTTTGTTCACGCTGGAACGATTGCGCCAGCGCGGCTGGGTCCAGCCGGTCTTTGGCGCGGGTTCATCGTCCAGGCAGGCAGCGGAGTCAGGCAGCCCGGCTGGCTGGTCAATCCCTGATGATCTGCTGGCGCTGCTGCCGCGCGTTTTGCCCCTGGCCCCGCTGATAGCTTCCGCTGGGGCAGCAGCGCGGGCAGAGAAGGGGAAGGGAGCAGCGAATGCGCAGAGCGCGTCGGATGCGCAGACGCTGGAGGCGCTGCCGCCAGAAACGGGGCTGCGTGAGCAGCGGGCGGAAGCGGGTTTGCCCGCGCTGCTCTTGCTGATCGCTGCTCAGGCGGTTGATCGCAGCGCGCCAGGATCAGCGTCGGCAGTAAGCCAGAAACCTGCCTCGCGTTCCATCCTTGATCTTGATGCCGCGCTGGCCCGGCAGTGGGCGCAGCCACTGAATACGACGCCGGAACGGGTTCGCTTTGGCCTGGCGCTGCTGCGCCTGCTGGGGGTTCTGCCGCAGACGCCGACGAGTCGCGCCGACGAGCGGGCAGGAGAAACTCTGCTGCGCGCCTATCGTTTGCTGCTTGCCAGACCTGGGGCCGAGGTCTGGCGCGATCTGTTCACGCGGTGGCTGCACGCGCATTCGGCGCGCGAACTGGTCGATCTGCGCGATGCTGGCGTGCGCGTTGGCTGGCTCAGCCAGCGCGAGGCCCGGCGCTCGTCGGATATTGCTGCTGAGAGTCAGGCGGCGCGTGAGTTCATCGTCAATCTGCTGCGCTGGACGCCAGCGGGGCGCTGGTGGAGTTTTAGCTCGCTGGTAGAGTTCGTCTGGCGCTTCCAGCCCGCGTTTTTGCGGGGCCGCCAGCAGACGTTCTTGCGGCCCCAGTGGCGTCTGGAACGCCTGCCAGGGGGTCAGCCGCTTGAGATGGATGTTCGCGCCGAGTGGCGGCAGGCTGAGGGGCGCTATATTGCCCTGCTGATGCGCCGCGCGCTGCACTGGCTGGGAGCGGTGGACCTGGCGCTCGATGAGCAAGGGCGGCTCAAAGGCTTTCGCCTCACGCCCGCTGGCGCGTTCTTGCTGGGCACTGCCGCAAAAGATGATGAGACGCCTGAAGAGGTGGCGGAGATCACTGTTTCTTCGCTGCCCGCCGCGCTTCAATTCGAGGAGGATGGCGCGCTGCTGGCTCCGCTGGCCGCGCTGCGAGCGGATATGCTTGAGATGCTGCTCCGATGGTGCGATCCGGCGGGGGCGACAGGGGAAGCCCTGCGCTTCCGAGCCAGCGGCGCGCGTGTCGCGGCTTCGCTGGATGCCGGGCAAGACCTTGAAGGCTGGCTGGCCTGGCTGGAGCGGCATCCCCCTGGCGCTCGGCTCAACGCGCTGCTGGCCCAACTGCGTCGCTGGGTGGGGCTGTATGGGCAGGCGCGGCTGTATGAATCCGCTGCGCTGCTGGAGGTGGGCGATCCGGCGCTGCTGCGCGAACTGGAGGCGGCCCTGGACCTTTCGAGGCAGTTTATCGATCATTCGCTCGGCGCTGGCCTGGCGATGCTGCGGCCCGATGCCGCCGAGGCGCTGATAGAGGAGATGCAGCGGCGCGGCTATACCCCCTGGATACTCGATCATGAGACTCTTCACGGACCTTGAACTGCTGCGCGCTGCGCCGCCAGGCCACCTGCGCGCCATCGCCGAAACCAGACGCCTCTCGCTGCCGGGAGGCGCCGCAGCGAGGGCGGGCGGCCCGGACCTGGAAGAGATCGCCCGAAGGCTGTTTCACGCGCCTTCGCTGCGCGAGGCGCTGCGTGGGCTGGGGCCGCCGCAGCGGGCTATCCTGCGTGAAATGGCGCGCTGTGGCGGGCAGGCTCCCAACTATGATTTGCGCGCCTATCTGATCGCGGCGGGCCTGATACCCGGCAGCGGGCGCGCCCCAGAGGCGCGCGCCAGCCTCTATGAACTGGCCGTTGGTCGGCTGCTGGGGTCGGGGCTGGTGTTCTGGGGGCGGCTGGACGCGCTTAGCTCGCGCGAATACGCCAGCGGCGCGCACGAAGGGCTGCTGGTTGTTCCGCCGTCGGTCTTGGCTCTGCTGGAGGAATCGGACCTTACGGATGGTGAGATGTCCGCCGCGCTCTGGCAGCCGCGCGCGCCGCGCTCTGGCTCGGCGGATGTGTTGCAGCGCGATCTCTATCTCTATTGGCATGCGGTGCGCGAGCAATCGGCTGGTCTGCCGCTGCTGGCGAATGGGCAGCTTGCTAAAGCGGCGCTGCGCCCCTTGAACGCGGCGCTGAGCGTGAAGACGGAGCTTGAGGGCATCAGGAGCGAGCAAGAAGCGGGACGACTCTTCTTTCTGCGCCTGCTCGCCCAGGCGTTGGGATTGCTGGAGGCGCGCGAAGAGACGTTGCGCGCGGTGGATGCGCCGACGTTTTTCGCGCAATCGGTGGCCGAACGCGCCAGGCGTTCTTTTACGGCCTGGCTTGATGGCGCGTTCTGGAATGAACTCTTGTATCTGCCTGACGTGACGCTGCGTCCACAGCCGCCGGAGACGGCGCACCCTGAGACGCGTCGGGCGCGGCTGGTGGCGCTGAGTTTGCTGGGCGAGGAGGCGCCGGAAGGCTGGGTGAGCCGCATGGCGCTGCTTACGCTGGCCCGTCTGCGCCAGCCTCACCTGTTGTTTCCGCCGCGCGGCAGGGGGCAGGTTGATCGCTACTCTGCCGCCGGGAATCCGTTTGGCCTGGATTTTCGGCCTCGCGGCGGCGCGCTCTCGCGCTCTGATAGCTGGCTGCGCGTTGAGGGCGCGTTTCTGGCGGCGGTGATTGAGGGGCCGCTTTTCTGGCTGGGCGCGGTGGACCTGGACGAAGCTGCCGCCGGGGAGCCGCTGGCCTATCATCTTTCGCCGGTTGGGCTGGCCCTGCTGGGCAAGGGCGCCTGGCCGCAAGCTCTGACCGAGACTGAGAGCGGGCGCCTGGTGATTCAGCCCAACTTCGAGGCGCTGGCGCTTCCTCCGCTGAGCGAATCATTACTGTACTTTTTGGATCAGGTGGCGGAACGTCAATCGCTCGATCAGGCGGCGCTCTATCGCCTGACCCGTGAGCGTTGGCTGAGCGCGCTTCAGCGCGGCGAAAGCGCCGCGAGGTTGATCGAGCGGTTGGAAGACCTGGCGGGGACAGACCTACCGCAGAATATGCGCTATTCGCTGCTGGAATGGGAGCGTCAGGCGCAGCGGGTGCGCCTGTATCGCGGGGTGGCGCTCCTGGAGACGCCGGAGGCCGCCCTGCTGGATGCTTTGCTTGCCGATGCTACTCTGGCCCCGCTGATACTCCGCCGCCTGACGCCCACTGCGGCGCTGATTGATCGTCAACGCCTGCCTTTGCTCTATCAGGCGCTGCTTGAACGCGGCCAGCTTCCCCGAGTGATCCATCCGCTGTGAACCCGCAGACGTATTACTTATGCCAGGGAAAATCCGCTGGAAGTGGTAACGGTTCCTGGCATAGTCTATGCGTGGGTTCGTCGGTACATACTTCAGTTGTTGAAGTAACTTTCCTGATTCTTCTTACGTATTATCTGGTGAAAAGAGATATGGTTGACTGCGTTATTGAGTGGACCCGGTAGTTCTGATTCAGGGAAGGGATGGCCCTCTTCATGCAACTTGCTCCAGAGAATAAAAGGGGAACAAAAGATCAATTAAATACCTTAGATCGTCTCAGGTGATTACCGGATGCTTTGCAAATGCCTGGTTGAGTATACTGGATTCAGACGATACGGATAGTTAACAAAGGCCGTGTAAATGTCTGTCCAGGCATTGGGTGAGACGAGTCAGACGCAGCGTTTCAACTCAATGCGCCTTTGATCTGCTGATTGATCGAAGTCTAGGACATAGGAGGGGCCACCATGCACACACCTGTGCAAAAGACCCGCGAAGAACTGATCTGGGAGGAAGGCGTGGCCGCTGAGCTTCCTAGCGCGCAGGCCACCCCGGAAGCTGACGAGGCCGAAGAGATGGAGACGACTGATCGGATGGCTGCCGAGATGGTCGATCTCTCTGCCTTTGAGGCGCTTAATGTCGCTCTTCCTGCCGAGATGGATTTAGCAGCGTTTCAAGAGGCCCTGGTGAGGGCTGAGATCGCTGACGCGGAACCAGATGAGGCCAGCGACACCGCTGAAGAGTTGCCGGATTTAGACCTGGATGATTCGGCGCTGGAGGCGCTCTATGAAGGCCGCTCCCGGAGGACGTTCCAGGGGGCTGATGGGTCTGAGGATGCCTTTCAGAGTTATCTGCATGATATTCGTGGGCTGTCGTTGATCTCGCATGAAGAAGAACTGCTGCTGGCGAAGCGCGCGGCGGCAGGCGATACGCGCGCCCGGCGGCGACTGGTAGAGGCGAATCTGCGGCTGGTGATCGCTATCGCTCGCCGCTATGTGAACAGCGGTGTACCCTTAATTGATCTGATTCAAGAAGGCAACATGGGCCTGATGCGCGCCGCTGAGAAGTTCGATTATCAGCGCGGCACGCATTTTGGCACCTATGCGACCTGGTGGATTCGCCAGGCAGTGAGCCGCGCGGCGGGCGAGCAATCGCGGCTGATTCACTTACCGGAGCATGTGGCGACGCGGCTGCGCAAGGTCCGCCGGGTGGCAGCGCAGATTTCCCAGGAGAGCGGCCTTGATCCCCTGCCAGAGCAGATTGCTGAGGCGGCGGGCATGCCGCTGGAAGAGGTGGACGATCTGCTGCATGTTACCGAGCAGCCGGTTTCGCTGGATGCCCCGGCGGATACCGAGAACCGCTACTCCCTGGCCGATACTCTGGAGGATCGAGCCTCGCAGGCTCCGGCGGATATTGCCTCGCGGCATCTGGTCGGTGAGGAACTGCATCGCGCGCTGTCTACGCTGACGACGCGCGAGCGCGCGGTGGTGACGCTGCGCTATGGCATCGGGGATGGACGCAGCCGCACGCTGTTGGAGGTGGGGCGCGAACTGAACATCTCGCGCGAGCGTGTGCGCCAGTTAGAAATGGTGGCCTTGATGAAGCTGCGCCACGCCAGCACCGCCTACAAGCTGCGCGAGTGTGTGTGAGCGGCTATGCGTGTTGTGCTTCTCAAGATGGGCTTGAGCGTCCGAGGTTCACCTCGGACGCTTTTTTGTGTCGGCTGCCCTGGCTGCTTTGGGTTCCACCACACATGAGGTGTTGGTAAGCGAGGCGTGTTACTTGTAGCGCCGCCTTCCAGGCGGCCAGCGTTGAGCCGCCTGGAAGGCGGCGCTACAGGTGGCGCCCCCGCTTTTTGGTAGGACCGCTGCTTTGCTGGAAGGTTGTACCTCTGGCAGACCTATGCTACACTACACAAAAGGGCTAGTACTTTGGCTGCGGCCCACCCGTAAGGCTATGAGGGTGGGGAGGTTCCATGAGCGGCGCGCTCGTGCGCAGTGAAGTCGAACCAGGAGGCGAGAAGCATGACAACCTGTTCCTGTGGTTTTGCATTACAGGCCGAGCAGAAGTTTTGCCCCAACTGTGGGGCGCGCATGGCATCGGCTGAGACTCCGACACTCTACCAGCAGTATCAGGCGGCTCCCCCAGGCAGCAGCCCTCCCACCTACACACAGTATTCAGCGTCGCCAGGGACAGGGGATGCAGCCGCGCCCGGCCTTTCGCGCTGTTCGCATTGCGGCGGCGATGTGAATGGGAACGCGCCTTTCTGTATGCACTGTGGCACGCCCCTGATGGCTGCGACGGCGCAGGCGACCCCGACCACCGCGCCCACAAGCTGCCCAAGCTGCGGTTCGGCGCTGAATGCAAATGCGCCCTTCTGCTCGATGTGCGGCGCGCATATTACCGGCCAGGCGGCAGCGTCCCCGGCGGTGGCTGCCTGCCCAAGCTGCGGTCAGGCGACGAATGGGAATACGCCCTTCTGTATGCACTGCGGCGCGCGAATCCAGGGCGCGGGCGCTCCGGCGTCGGCGCTGGCACAGGGCGGGCAGCGCCCCTCGAATTGTACGCAGTGTGGTTATCCCATGCAGGCTGGCGCGGCGTTTTGCACCCACTGCGGCGCGCACTATGGCCCGCCGATGCAGCCAGGGATGCAGCCAGGCATACAACCAGGGATGCAGCCGATGATGGGCATGCCCCAGCAAGTGATGCGCTGCCCCACCTGCACGGGCGCGGTACCAGCCGGGACGGCCTTCTGTACGCAGTGTGGCACAAGCCTGGCTGGCGTGCCAACACCGGCAGGGGTGCAGGGACAGCCAGGCGGCTTCTTCCAGAATCTGATGGGCAGCAACGCCGGGAAGATTGGCCTGGGCGTGGCTGGCGGTATTGCGGCGGCGGTGATTGGCGAGGAGTTGATTCGCGGCCTTGAAGATGGTGGGGACTATGGGTATCACCGCCGTCGCCGGGGTCTGATGGGCGAGATCATAGAAGACATTCTCTAATATATTCTCTAATATCCAGGGGAAAGACAGGAACAGAGGGTGATATGACGGCACAGCTCTGGGCGGTCTTTGCTGCGGCCTTTCTGGCTTCGGCAGTCGAATTCGTTGAGGCTTTTACGATTGTGCTGGTGGTGGGAGTCACCATCAACTGGCGCAGCTCGCTCGCGGGAACTGCGCTGGCGGTGGTGGCGCTGGCGCTGATCGTCGGCGTCTTTGGCGCCGCGCTGGTGCAGTTTGTGCCGATTGAGGCGCTGCGGCTGGTGGTGGGACTGTTCCTGGTGCTTTTTGGCCTCAAGTGGCTGAAGAAAGCGATCCTGCGCTATGCGCGGCTGAAGGCGCTGCACGACGAAGAGGCGATCTATGAGGAGCAGCAAGCCGAACTGCGCGCGAAGGGGCTGGCTCCTGCAAGACGGGTCGATCCCTTCGGGTTGGTGACGGCCTTTAAGAGTGTCCTGCTGGAAGGGCTGGAGGTGGCGTTTATCGTTGTGACCTTCGGGGTGCAGGCCAACAGCCTGAAACCGACAGATGGTATCCAGATCGCGGCGCTGGGCGCGGCGGGGGCGCTGCTGGTGATCGGCGCTCTGGGGGCGCTGGCGCGCGCGCCGTTGCAGCGGGTACCGGAAAACACGCTCAAGTTCGTGGTTGGCATCATGCTTACCAGCTTCGGCACGTTCTGGGGTGGGGAGGGCCTGGGTATCTCGTGGTGGCATGACGATTTGTTTCTGTTGGTTCTGATAGCCTTCTATCTTGCCGCTGCTGGGGCGCTGATTCTCTGGCTGCGCCCGTATGCGCCCCCGCGCAAAGCTTCTCTGGCCGGTGCGGTAGAGCTATCTTCTGAGGAGGCGCTGCGATGAAGCGTCTTAGCAGCGCCCTCAAAGCGACCTATTTCTTCTTTGCTGGCGATGCGATCCTCCTGGCGGCGGTGCTGCTGGCGTTTGGGCTGGCGGCGGTGTTAGGCAAGGCTGCGCAGGCGCCCAACGTGGTGGTTGCCATTCTCTTTATCGCGTTGATCGTTGGCGGGCTGGCGCTGACGCTGGGCCGCGAACTGCGGGGCAGGCAGCGCGGAGACTGATACCCCACTCGGTGGTATCCTTGCTGATACCACCTGTAGCGCCGCCTTCCAGGCGGCCAACGATGGGCCAGCTAGAAGCTGGCGCTACAAGTAGTGGCCCCCTGCTGTTGGTAGAACCCTGGTTGCTTTTAATACACGTTGATTTCGCTGCCGTAGCTTTCGAGGCGGCGCTTGACGATGCCCAGGAAACTCGCCGCGCCCAGGCCGTCGTTGATGCGATGGTCGAACGAGAGGCTGATGAACATCATCGAGCGGATGGCGATGGCGTCATCCTCGATGACGACGGGGCGTTTGACGACGGCATCCATGCTCAGGATGCCCGCGTGCGGCTGGTTGATGATGGGTACCGAGATAATCGTGCCAAAGACGCCAGGGTTGTTGACGGTGAAGGTCGCGCCCTGCATATCTTGTAGGGTCAGCTTATTGGTTCGCGCCCGCGTGGCAAGGTCGCTGACCGCGCGCGCCAGCCCGGCCAGGCTTTTGGTGTCGGCGTCATGGACGACAGGGACCATCAACCCGGCATCGGTGGAGACAGCCACGCCCAGGTGAACGCGCTTTTTCAGGATAATCTGGTCGTTGACCCAGGAGGCGTTCATCGTTGGCACGTCTTTCAGCGCCTCGACAGCAGCCTTCATGACAAAGGCTACAAAGGTGATACTGTAGCCCTCGCGCTGCTTGAACTCGTCTTTGTTGCGCTCGATCCAGCGGGCGATATTGGTCATATCAACTTCGATCATGGTGGTGGCGTGTGGCGAGGTATGTTTGCTGCGCACCATATGCTCGGCAATGGCCCGCCGGATGGGCGAAACCAGCAGTACCTCTTCGTCTGCGGCGGGTGTGTAAGGCGCGGCAGGGGCAGCAGTCACAATGGGCGCTGGGGTGGGCGCAGCGGCTCTGGCTGCTGGGGCTTGCTCGCGCTGGGCCAGGAACGCCAGAATATCTTCTTTGCGCACCCGGCCCCCTTCGCCGGTTCCCGCGACGGCATCAAGATCAAGCTGATGTTCCTGCGCCATTCGTCGGGCCAGGGGCGAGATGCGCTGGCGCTGGCCGTTGACCGCTGCGGGGCGCGGGGCGGGAGCCGAGATCGGCGCTGCTGATCTGGTAGGGCCGAAAGCCGAGGCGCTGGCAGCCGGAGCGGCGGCTGGCTCGCTTATGTTGGCTGGCGCGTCTGCCAGAGTCGTGGCCGTCTCCTCGATCTGCGCGATTTCTGTACCGACTTTGACGGTCTGATCCTGCTGGACAGAGATTTTTAGCAGGCGGCCAGCGAATGGCGAGGGCATTTCCTGGGTGATTTTATCGGTGATGATCTCTACCAGCGGCTCATCGAGTTCAATCGTGTCGCCCTCTTTTTTGAGCCAGCGTCCGACGGTTCCCTCGGCTACTGACTCGCCCAGCTTCGGCATCGTGACCTTCGTTGGCATATGGCACTCCTTTGTGATCGAGATGTGATCGAGACGCTCCCTGGCGCCGACCAGCAGGAGACGGAACAAATAAGACCCACAGCCAGCACACAGCCATTGGGTGTGGCTGTTTCCGCTCGTTTCCGCTATAGGTATCCCCATGCATGAGGATGAGCGCACATACAATCTGCTCGCGCGCTATTCATGCTAGCATGTTGGGGCGGAGCCTGTCAAGAAGCAGCCGAGCTATTTTCCCTGGAAGATTGGTTTGCGTTTTTGCAGGAAGGCCATCATGCCTTCGCGCACATCTTCGGTAGTGAAGCATGTTTTGATGCTGGCGAGTTCCAGTTGCAGCATGGTGCGCAGGTCGAGATCGGGGCTTTGTATGAGCAGGCGCTTGGCGAGCGTCTGGGCAACGGGCGGGCCGCTGGCAAGGTCGGCGGCGTAGCTGGCAACTACTTCCTGAAAGCCCTCCGCAGGCAAGACACGACTGACCAGGCCGATGCGCTCCGCTTCTTCCGCGCTGATGTCGCGGGCGGTGAGAATCAGTTCGGCGGCGCGCGATGCGCCGACCAGACGCGGCAGGAAATAGGCCATGCCGCCATCGGGGACCAGCCCCCGGCGCAGGTAGCCGGTGGTGATGCGTGTTCCCGCTGCCATCAGGCGAATATCGGCGGCCAGCGCCAGCGAAAGGCCCGCCCCTGCCGCTGCGCCGTTGATGGCCGCGATGATGGGTTTATCGCACTGCGTCAGGGTGAGCGCCTGGCGGCCTACCCAGCCCAGTACGTCAAGCCTGGTGTGGCGGTCCTGCCCATCCAGAGGCGCTGATGCGCCGCCATCGCTCAGGTCAAGCCCGGCGCAGAAGCCGCGCCCGGCTCCGGTCAGGACGATCACGCGCACCGTGTCGTCGGTGGAGGCGTCAGCAATAGCCGCCTGAATGGCTTCGGCCAGCGCCGTGTTGAGAGCGTTCAGGCGATCAGGCCGATTGAGGGTAATGGTCCGCACGCCATGCGCGGTGTGGACGAGAAGTTCCTGGCTTTGCGTGATGCTCATAGTGGCTGCTGCTCCTTCTCTGCTCAGCGGAAAGTCTTGGGCGTGTGATCTGCGCTCAGCCGTTGGGATGTCAACTGCTTTGGCTGTCTATGCAGCAGCATAACTGAAAGAACTGCCGGGCGCAAGCGGATGACCGCTGGTAAGGATGTGAGAACCCCTGGCTTGTTGGGTACGCTGATCAAACGATGATTGCCTGGCAAAAAGGCTGCTGGGAAATGCTTGACATTCCAGCGCCAGTGCGGTATGCTTATTAGTGCGCGTGGGAAAGCACGTCGCTTTCAATATTGGTGCCCGTAGCTCAGTGGATAGAGCGTTGGCCTGCGGAGCCAAAGGCCGCTGGTTCGAATCCAGTCGGGCACGCTAAAACCACCGGGATGCTTGAGTGATTCCGGTGGTTTCTTTTGCCCCTGAAAGCTACTGTTGCTGCTGCCATTCTCTGATAACGAGCATGCCGGGAACTTCCTGGCTCTCTTCCAATCCCTGAGCCATTCGTAACACTGGCAACCAAGCTGAACGTGGCTTAATAGCCGCAATCATCTTGTGTTCCAAATCGTAATATAGGCCGCCAGCTTCCAAGAGTAGGATAACCATCTCACGCCGCTCTTCTGGTGTGGCAATCTCCCATAAGGCTGCTATTCCTGGTAAGCGTTCGCCAGCATCCAGAATGGCTTCCAGGCTCAGTCCTTCAGGAGTCGGAAGACTGAGCCGGGTTAGCGCACCATGTCGATAGCGCGACACCCTGGCAAAGCTTTACAAGACCCACTTTCTACGTATCTTCATGCACCAATACAGGCTGGGCCAGCGCTGGGAACCGCTGCGTTCTCATAGGACAGCAGGTTTCATCCAACGAGCAGCGCGCTGCGAACCAGGCGATGCGATGCCCTTCTACACCCCCTGTCGTCTTGTCATGGCTGGGTCCATTGTGGTAGAATCTTGTGCAACTCAATAGTCGTTCGGTACGGATTGGCTTCCTGCTCTGCACCTTCCTTCCCTGCTCGCTTCTCCCTTGTAACGCTTCCCGGTTGATTCCACGCCCTCACGAGCAAACTCCCAAGCAACACTGTGAATGGAGGTCTTTTTGAGCGCCCACCCAGAGCACCCAGCCAGGAACCCCGCTCTTGACGTTCGCGCGCAGGCGCCTCCACCAGCGTCTGCTCCCCTGCGGCGACTGCCCTCCCACAACCTGAGAGCCATCCTGGCTCCCTGGACCTGGCTTCAGACCCACACCTTTGCTCCCCTGTGGCTGCCAGCACGCTGGCGCCATCCCCTGGTTGGCTATCTGCTGGCTGTCCTGATCGAACTGCTAGCCGTCATCCTGACACTCCAGTTGGACCATCTGCTGCCTGCCTTTGCAGTGCAAGGTACGCTGACTATCTTGGGGATCGTGGTGGTCGCCCTCACCTGGGGAGCCGGTCCAAGCCTGCTGGCCGTCCTGGTGGGTACGGCGCTGCTGAAGTGTGTGGTGGTGCCCGCGTATATGCCCGGGATGCTGAATGGCCCCGTCGATGGGCTCTGTGTCGCCGTGGGTCTGGTGACGGCCAGCACGATCAGCCTGATCGCCAGCCAGAGCGCCTGGGCACGTCGGCAGGCGCAGTACCAGTCCCAGCAACTCGCCGAGGCGCACGCCACCAGTACCCTGGAATCCCAGCGTCTCCGTACCGTCCTCGAGGTTCTCCCCTCGGCGGTGGTCATTGCGGATGCCCACGGCCAACTGCTGGAAGCTAATGCAGCCTTAAAGGCGCTCTGGGGCCAGGAGGCGCCACTCCTGCACGATACCTCCGAGTATGGCGTGTATAAAGGCTGGTGGCCTGAGAGCGGCAAACGGATTGCGGCTGAGGAGTGGGCTATGGCCCGCGCGTTACAGACTGGGGAGGTGTGTCCTGGCGAGGAAGTGGAGATCGAAACCTTTGCGGGGCAGCGCAAAACGATTCTCAACGCTGCCGCGCCGATCTATAATGAGGCGGGCGCGATTGTCGGCGGCGTCGTCGCGGAGATGGACATTACGGAGCGCAAGCAGTTGGAGGACGCGCTGCGCCAGGCCAATGCACAGATGGATACCTTCCTGGGCATGGCGGCCCACGAACTCAAAACCCCGTTGACCAGCCTGATACTCGGCTTGCAATTGGCCGAGCGGCGCATCCAGCAGGCGGTCCAGCGCGAGGAAACCCTCGCAGCGACGGCGCCATTGCTGGCCCAGGTGGTGGGTGCTGAGCGTCAAGCCGAGCGGTTGAACCGCCTGGTGAACGATCTGGTCGATGTGTCGCGCATCCAGGCAGGCAAACTAGAACTGCACCCGGAGCCTGCTAATCTGGTTGCCATCATCTGCGCGGCGGTCGAGGAGCAGCGTCAGGCCGCTCCAGCACGGACGCTCGCGGTGCAGGGTGCAACTGATCAGTGTGTCCCCGTCACAGCCGATGCGGACCGCATCGGGCAGGTGGTGACCAACTACCTGACCAATGCCCTCAAATACTCGCCAGAAGATCGACCCATCGCGGTGGGCATCACGCTGGACAGGCAGACGGCGCGGGTCTGGGTGCGCGATGCAGGGCCGGGGCTGCCACCTGAAGAACAGAAAGCCATTTGGGAACGGTTCCATCGGGCCAAGGGGGTCGAGGCCCAGAGTGGCAGTGGCATTGGGCTGGGCTTGGGCCTGCATATTTGCCGGACGATCATCGAGTGGCATCAGGGGCAGGTTGGGGTCGAAAGCGCTCCAGGAACGGGTTCCACGTTCTGGTTCAGCTTGCCCCTCGAAGGCCCAGAACCACCAGACTGCATGAGACGATGAACGGTGAAGCCTGAGGCTCTTCCACGCGTCAGGCAAGCTCAAAAGTGGACTCATTCCTGCCGATGATGGCTTGCCCAGGCGTTTGCCAGCACGCTGTTTTGCTGTTTACCTGCGTATAAGCAAAGTGGCGCCAGACCCTGTTTGAGATTCAAAGAAAGCCATACCGACAGGGTGCGAAGCCACCGATATATGGCGCATCTCACTTGCAACCCCAGCAAGCATATCTATCTGGTACGTGGCTGATTCCTGGTGCATTTTCAGGGTGACGGGCCATTTCCTTTCTGCGCAGCGAGAATACGACCGGAGGCGAGGCTGCTTCAGAGGTACCTGCTCCACCGTGCCGCATGCTCGCTGCACCTGGCGCTGGGGATCCTCCCCCTGTGAGTCGGCTTGGTGCAACCACCCGCGTCACACGCCTCTCCGCCGATTGACAGCCCCTGTATACTCGTCGCAGCAGATCGTTGACCGGGTGATCGAAGCTGGGAGGAGCCATGCAGCACCCCGACGCCGTCTTGAAAACAGAGCAGACGATGCCACTCCCTGATGGCCGCACGCTCGGCTTTGCCGAGTACGGCAGCGTGGAGGGCCAGGTTCTCGTCTATTGCCACGGCTATCCAGGCTCGCGCCTCGAGGCGGCAGTCCTCTCCGCACACGCTGCCCAGGCGCAGGTCCGCGTCATTAGTCTTGATCGACCGGGCTACGGGCGTTCCAGCTTCCAGGAGCGCCGCTCATTGTTCGATTGGCCCGCTGATCTCGTCGCGCTGACCGAGCGCCTGGGCATCGACCGCTTCGCGGTGTTGGGCATCTCTGGCGGCGCGCCCTATGCGCTCGCCTGTGCGGCTCAGCTTCCCGAGCGGCTGATCTCCTGCGGCATCGTTTCGGGCATCGGGCCGCTGCCGTTGGGCACCGCCGGGATGAGTCGGCAAAATCGCCTCGTCCTGTTCCTGGCCCATCGATCTCCCTGGTTGCTCACACCCCTCCTCAGCGGGACGGCGCGCTCGTTCCGCGACGAAGAGCGCGCCAGAAAGGCCGTCACGAAGGCGATGCGGCGCATGGTGAAGCCGGACCGCGAGGCTCTCCTGGCCCCTGGGATGGTCGAGGGGCTGGCCGCCTCCGCCCGAGAGACCTATCACCAGGGAGTGCGGGGAGCCGTCTACGAGGGCCGGCTGTACGGACGCGACTGGGGATTCAGGCTCGAGGACCTGGCCTTCCGGCCGCTCTTCCTCTGGCATGGGGTCCGCGATACCAACGTGCCGATTGGGATGGCGCGCGCCATGGCGGGAAAGCTCGCCGGGTGCACAGCGACCTCCTACCCGGAGGAGGGCCATTTCTCTACGCTGCTGAACCACCAGTCGGAGGTTTTTTCGGCTCTGTTCCCTCCGGTGTGTTGAAACATCTGTGTATCAAGAGTGATCATCACCTTTGGCAAGCTGGCGTTTGTTTTTTTCCCTACTTCAGAACCCGTTCGACCGCCGCGATGGCGCGTGCCACGTCTTGTTCGTTCGTTTGCCAGTTGCAGACCGAGACCCGCATACAGCGTTGTCCACGCCAGGTTGTCCCGCTGAAGAAGGCTTCGCCCGTCTCGGCAATCCGGGCGATCACGGCGTCGGTACGCTGGTCGTGATGCGCCTCTTTGGCATCAGGTCTGCTCTCCAGGAAACGGACCAACCCCTGATTGATCTGCGGTGTCCAGACGACTTCGGCGCCAGGCAATCTCCCGATCTCTGTGACCAGCGTCTGGGTGTGATGGCAACAGCGTTCAATCAGAGCAGCAATCCCCTCCCTTCCTAGTTGTCGTAGGGCAGCATATGTCGCTACCCCGCGCCCGCGCCGCGACCATTCAGGATTCCATTCGCTTGGATCACGAGCCGCTTCCGTATGCACGATGTAGCTTGCCCGCTGAGACAGCGCAGTGCGGTGCGCTTCCGGGTGGGCGACAAAGGCATAGCCACAGTCATAGGGAGTGTTGAGCCATTTATGTCCATCCGCTCCCCAGGAGTCCGCCTGTTCTACCCCCTGGAGGAGATGACGGTAGGCGGGCGAGGCTTGCACCCAGAGTCCAAAGGCGCCATCAATGTGGACCCAGGCATTGAAGTGGTGGGCTAGTGGAATGAGGTCGGCAAAGGGATCATACGCGCCGATATTGAGATCGCCTGCCTGGAGCACGATAATAGTGGAGGCGTCCGGCTGCTCGGTAAGCGCCTGGCTCAGCGTGGTGGGGAGTAGGCGTCCGCGTTCATCGACGGGCAACTCAAGCAGGGACTGTGTCCCCAGACCTAACAAGCGCACCGCTCGCTCCAGCGACTTGTGATGTTCGGTACTGGTTAGTACGCGCAGACGCGGTGCGCCTGCAAGTCCGTGACGTTCCACATCCCAGCCACGTTTCGTCAGCAACGCGTGACGCGCCGCCGCAAGACAGGTCACATGTGCCATCTGCGACCCGGAGACTAGCGCAAAACTTGCTCCCGGTGGCAGCCCCAAGACCTCTTTCAGCCAGGTGCCGCAGACTTCTTCGATCACGGCTATGGCTGGGCCGCCGGTAGAGCGGGCCGCATTCTGATCCCAAGTCGCCGTGAGCCAATCGGCGGCAAGAGCGGCGGGAAGCGCGCCGCCAATGACCCACCCGAAAAAGCGCCCGCCCGCGCTGCCGACGATGCCACCAGCCACATCAGCGACCAGTTCGTCAATGACCTGGGCAGCCTCTCTCCCGGCATTCGGGAGCCGCCGCCCCAACCGTTGACGCAGTTCAGCCAGCGAAGTTGTCGCGCCAACCGGTGTCTGCTCAAGCTGCTCAAGATACGTCAGCGCGTGGGTCAAGGTCTGTTCCAGCACCTCGCGGAAGGGTGATGTCATCGTCTCTGCTCCATTCATAAGGTTGCTGCTTCATGATGCCCTCGTAGTGAGGCCGAGCGCGATAGGCCCGGCGCGAGTAGGAACCCTCTCCGCTGCCGATCACCTGGCGACTGGACAAGGGGGTGAAAATGCCGTAACATATCAGAAATATCTGATGTATCTAATATATCATGGCGTGCTGATGTCTTTCAATAGATCAGGAGAGGTGATGCCTGAGAGCGATCCACTCTTTACGGGATGCGTCGGTGGGCCAGTTGGTTGAGTCACTCACCGTGGTGGCTGGGATGGTCCCGGCCAGGCTCTGGAAATCACCCCAACTCATTGCTGCCCGCACCTGCTACGCTCACCTTGCGGGCCGCTATAATGTGGCTCTGTTTGATGCCTTGCTGTGGATACTCTCGCTTTTTGTCGTTCGCGAAAGCTTCGGACCTTGGAGATCGAACCACAGGATCGCCCCTGTGGCCCCGAAGCGGTCATGAGGCACCAGACCTTATTCTTATTTTTGGTGTGATCGTAAAAGACCCATTGACAGTCCGGGCATGCCTTCAGCCGCATCCAGGTGGAGCGCGAGATCGCTTCCACGACCAGCGCCAGCACCTCGGCGCACAATCTGCATCCCTGAACCCTTGCAGGTCTGTACGAGAGGATCGGCATTCCCTCTGCACCGGATGAGAGCATCGCTTCGACCGGCTGCCTGGCTAGCCACTCGCTCAGAATCAGCACATCGCTTGTCCCCAGGATGCTCCGCAGATCCGCGCGCAGCTTCTGCACCAGTTGGGGCACAATGAAGACCCCTGAGTCCCCACCCGAATCCCCAAACCAGGTGGAGTAAAAACGCTGCATGGCCTCAAGCGAGGCGAGTTCATCGGTTGGTTCGCGGGTGTCGTTCGGAATCCGCCAGGTATTGAGAAAGGTGCGCACCACCTCCAACGTTCCTGGGGCCACTTGACTGTCTTCGGTTCTCATGTTAACCGCCTAAATGATTTTGCTCTTGACATGTTTGTTTAGCTCATGTTACTATCATATCATGATTGCTGGTTAACAACAATGGAGGTATTTCGATGGAATCTCATGTCTGGTGGACCCCTCTAGAACTGCCCGGCCTGGAGCAGTTACACCTGGTGGAAAACGACACGGGTATTGTCGCCGACAGTCTCGTGCTTGGCATTGAGGACACTACCCCCTTTCGCCTTTGGTATCAGGTATGGGTGGATCGCGGCTGGAACGTTCGGGAATGTCTCCTTAAGGTTGACGGAGAGCAAGGCCGGACTGTGCATCTGTCTACTGATGGTCAGGGGCACTGGACAGATGCCGCAGGCGTTGCCTGCTCAGCCCTGGATGGCTGCCTGGATATTGATATTTCCTGCACCCCCTTTACCAACACGCTTCCCCTTCGCCGCCTGGCGCTCGCACCTGGCGAGGGCAGGGATCTTCTGGTCGTCTATTTTACCGTTCCAGATCTTTCCGTCCGCCCGGTTCGGCAGCGGTATACCTGCCTTTCCCGCACAGCTTCTGGCGGGATCTACCGCTACGAAGGTGTGGAGAGCAATTTTACCGCTGATCTGCCGGTTGATGCCCAGGGACTGGTCTTGGACTATCCAGGCATCTGGAAGCGGGTGGAGATGAGGCTGCCTGGGGATGGCATTCCCTCTCAGCCAGGGACAGTCCTGGAAGGGCTGCTTGCCTCTGGGCCGCATCCCGAATTGGCCGACAAACTCCAGCTCTTTGGACAGTTTGTCGGCGATTGGGATGTCGATTGGACAGGTTATCAGCCCGAAGGCGTGGTCGGCCAAACAGGAAAAGGTGAGATGCATTTCGCCTGGGTGCTGGATGGCCGGGCTATCCAGGATGTCTGGATCTTCCCAACACGAGAAAACCTGCGTCGCGGCCAGCCCATAGTGGAATGGGGTTCCACGCTGCGCTTCTATGATCCGAGCATAGATGCATGGAAAATCTCCTGGCATGGGCCAGTCAACCAGGTGGTACGAACTCTTACCGCCCGGCCTGTTGGAGACGAGATCTGGATCGAGGGACCAAATCTCAAAGGGCAGCCGCTGCGCTGGATCTTTTCGCAGATCACAAGCCGCTCCTTTCATTGGAGCAACTTTGTTTCTGAGGACGATGGGCAGACCTGGCGCATGCAAGAGGAATTGGAAGCTCAGCGGGTGGGATAGCAGGCAGAACAGGATCAGGGAAGGATCCCCATAGCAAGAACGCAAACACGTTCGAGAGCTTCCAGATCGCTCCTGACTCGCTGATGGTATTGAAAGCGGCGGGCGATCAGCGTATCATTAAAAAAGAGGATGTGACTAGCAACTGGGTACGACCTGCTGCTGGTATTGAAAGCACACCCGGCTGTCGCACCAGAAGTGCCAACGGTCGCGTTTGGGCAGAGCAGGAATGTTTCGGTGCTTTCCAGGAAAGGCCAAAGGGCAACCAATGTCTGTCGCAAAAAATTATAGCATCCATGACCTGAAGACAGGCCAGGTGGTAGCGTTTATGGGCGCAGATGGCACACTCTCTGAGGAGGGCGATCCACACGCCGTAGCGCAGTTGAAGGAGCTTTTGCAGCGGGAACTTGTCGTGCGAGAGCGACAGTTCGCCTTCGGGGCGGAGGATGACGACGAGGGGTATGAGATCTTCCCTGAGGGGAGTATGTGCTATTTTGGGCTGATCACGCTTCGTCCGAGTGACCCTGAATATCTGACGGCCTTTCTCAGTTGTCTGCCCGCCATCAGCACATACGAAGCCCGCGCCATTCGGGAGTGACTCAAGGCGGTTGCTAGTGTGCTTAATCGCTCGCTTGATAACAGGGCGACGCCTCTTCGTGCCTCTTGGAGCGCCGTCCGAGGGCGTATGTGCCAATCTGTTAACGTCTGTATGCTGCGAAAATGGTGTCTGCCCCTTTGAGGTCGGGAGGGAATCGAAACGGGAAGGGCTGCGATTTCCGTATCATCCGACCACTACAAAACCTGCTATCCTTATGGTATACTTGCTCACGAAGTTCCTTGATCTGGTTTCATCGCATCCTGCTTTATGTCCCTCTTAATCCATTCCTCTTAGTTCGTCACGTACATTTCTCCGTTACGTACCCACGCCACAGGGAAGATGGCCCGTTTCTCACCAACGATGATGGGTCTTCTTGGTGTTTGCGTACTCGTTCTGCGATCAGGTGCAGTCCTTTGAGCAGCAAGCTAGGCAGGAACAGGAGGTACACCGGATATGTATCGAACCGACAATGGAGACGGGGTATTTGTCATTGACGCGCACTCCCATCTTTGGGATGCCAGCCCCGAAAACCAGGCCAACAAATATGGCCGGGGCTGGATTGATTGCTTCTATGCCTATCACAAAAACCTTTCTCCTCCCGAATATGTCTGGACTCTGGAGCATTATGAGAAGTACTCTCCAGATGACATGGTACACGACCAGTTCGTCAAAGGCTACGTTGATCTTGCCGTTCTCCAGCCCACCTATTTGACCGACTTCTACAAAAATGGCTTCAACACGATTGAGCAGAACAGCGTGATGAAAAAAGCTTACCCCGACCGGTATATCCTCAACGGGGCCTTTGATCCACGCGAGGGTGAGGCTGGATTAGACTACTTGCGCCGCCAAAAGGGGGAATGGGATATCAAAGGGGTCAAGCTGTACACCGCAGAGTGGCGAGGTGGTTCCAAGGGCTACAAACTCTCTGATCCTGAGTCGTATCGCTTCCTGGCTGAGTGTGTCAAGCTTGGTATTACCAATATCCACGTACACAAAGGGCCAACGATTTACCCGCTGAACCGCGACGCCTTTGATGTGGCCGATGTGGATGATGCGGCTTCTGAGTTCACTGACCTGAACTTCATCGTTGAGCACTGCGGGCTGCCGCGCCTTGAGGATTTCTGCTGGATTGCCACGCAGGAAAGCAATGTCTATGCTGGCCTGGCGGTGGTCCTTCCTTTCATACATCCTCGTCCACGCTACTTCGCCGAAGTGATGGCGAACCTCCTCTTCTGGATCGGGCCAGATAAAATCCTCTTCGGGAGTGACTACGCGATCTGGGAGCCAAAGTGGCTCATCGAGAAGTTTATGGCTTTCCAGATTCCAGAGGATCTCCAGGCTGAGTTTAATGTGAAGATGGACCTGGAAACCAGGCGCAAGATTCTCGGCCTCAATGCCGCGCGTCTCTACAATATTGATGTGGATGCTGCCGGGGCCAGGATCAAGGATGATTCATTGTCGAAACAAGCTGTCGCACTGCACAGCACCCCCGGTCGCTCGACAGGCTCTCACGGGTAGACCCTTGATCTCGCCGTTGCAGTGCAGCTAGCCTTACCGCAGCGCCTCTGGGATGGCTCTGTGGGATGCTGGCGGCACTGCTGCGGATGATGGGCAGGAGACCAATCATACTAGGGGAGCAGTTTCATGATCGCCACCGAAGCTTCCTCCTCCTCAGAGATCACTGAGGACAGCATCTACCAGGCCATTGCAGACGTTCTAGACCCCGAACTAGATGAGCCACTGGTCAACCTCGGTTTCATTGACCGCGTGGAGGTAACAGGGTCGGATGTCTCGATTACCTTTAAACTCCCAACCTACTGGTGCGCGCCAAACTTCGCCTATTTGATGGCGGCAGACCTGCGCAAACGGGCCAGCAGCGTCACGGGAGTGCGCAATGTCCGCGTTGTCCTGCTTGACCACTGTGCAGAAGACGAAGTGACCAGTGGTGTCAATCAGGGCCAATCATTCTCCGAGGCATTTCCGGGCGAGGGATCTGAGGACGAACATCTGGAAGAGTTGAGGCGCGTCTTCTTACGCAAGGGCTTTCTTATGCGCCAGGATACCCTGTTGCGCCAGATGATGAAGCTGGGGCTGGATGAGGCCACGATTGCAGCCTTGCGTGTGGAAGACATGCGCGTTGATGAACCGATGAATGCGGCGTTTGTCACTGCCGGTGGACGTGAGTATTGTTTAGAGCGCGCCGGGCGCAGCGGCAGCATCTACCAGCAGCGCCGGGTCGCGCTTGGCCTGCCTCACGCGCCGGGTGATCCCCTGATGATTGATGACCAGGGGAAGCCACTGCAAACAGGGGAATTGCCCCAGTTTCTGCGGCGTTCGCGCTCTGTTCGCATGAATATCGTGCTGAATACATCGTTGTGCAAGGGCTTGTTCCAAACCCGTTATGGGGGAAGCAGCGCGCCAGATGATGACGAATAAGGAGGGCTTGTATGCAGGCGGTTCGTTTACATCAGTATGAACAGATGCCGGTCATCGAAGAAGTGGCCGAGCCAAAGATAACAGGCGCCTTTGATGTGATCGTGCGCATCGGCGGCGCAGGCTTGTGCCGCACAGACTTGCATATCATCGAAGGGCAGTGGGCTGAAAAATCCGGTGTGACTTTACCCTATATCCTGGGTCATGAAAATGCTGGCTGGGTCCATGCAGTTGGCTCAGCCGTGAGCAATGTGGCCGTTGGTGATACGGTGATCGTCCACCCGCTCGTGTCCTGTGGCCTCTGCCGCGCCTGTCGCGCGGGCAATGATATGCACTGCGTCAATGCCAGTTTTCCAGGCATTTCTGTTGACGGTGGTATGGCCCATTTCTTGAAAACCAATGCACGGGCCGTCGTCAAGTTGAATCCAACGCTCCAGCCGAAGGATATTGCCGCCCTGGCTGATGCTGGTCTCACTGCTTATCACGCGGTGAAGAAGGCTTCTGCGCTCCTTTATCCTGGTACGAAGGTCGTCGTCATTGGCGCTGGTGGCCTGGGCCATATTGGTATCCAGTGCCTCAAAGCACTGACACCAGCAGAGATCATTGTGCTTGATCGCTCCTCTGCTGCGCTGGCGCTGACGAAAAGCTGGGGAGCCGATTATCAGGTACTCGCTGATGGCAGCCACGTCGCAAAGGTCAAAGAGATCACCGGCGGCCAGGGGGCCGAAGCGGTGATCGACTTCGTAGGCGAACAAGGCGCAGAACAGGATGCCGTCCAAATGCTCCGGCGTGCTGGATCGCATTTCATCATTGGGTATGGGGGGACGTTACGGGTTCCCACCATTGACATCATCTCCACCGAGATCAACTTTATTGGCAACCTTGTTGGCTCCTATAATGATCTTGATGAGTTGATGACGCTGACGGCTCAAGGCAAGGTTACTTTGCATACAGCCGTGTATCCACTCGATGCCGCGCTCGATGCGATTCACGCCCTCGATACTGGAAACCTCCGTGGGCGCGGAATCCTCGTGCCATCAGGAGCCTGATGAGCCAGTCTCCTGGCGGCGACACACTCTCGCCGTCTTACCGCAGGAGTGTGTCGAGCGTGATCGGCAGGGTGCGAACACGAATGCCGGTAGCATGATAGATGGCATTGGCAATCGCGGCGGCGGTTCCCACGATCCCGATCTCGCCCAGCCCTTTGGCGCCCATAGGGTTGAAATGTCGATCCTCCTCGTCGATCCAGGTCACGTCAATGGTACCCACGTCGGCGTTGGTGGCGATGTGGTATTCCGCAAAATCATGGTTCACGTAATCGCCAAAGCGCGGGTCCAGGACGCTCTGCTCGTGCAGCGCCATCGAAAGGCCCATAGTCATGCCACCCAGGAGTTGCGAGCGCGCGGTCTTCGGGTTGATGACGCGCCCGACGGCGAAGACTCCCAGCAGCCGGGGTACGCGGGCCTCGCCGGTAGTGTCATTGACGTGGACCTCGGCGAACTGCGCGCCAAAGGCGTGCATGGAGAACCGCTGCGCCTCCGGGTTCGTGTCGAATGCGCCAATCGCTTCCAATCCTTCGGCGGGCACGACATCGGCATACTCGTTGTGCAGCCGCGTGCGGAGCTTCCGGGCGGCATCAACGATGGCTGACCCCCAGGATGTCGTCCCCGACGACCCTCCAGCCACGCCCGCTGGCGGCAGGGCGCTGTCGCCAATCTCCAGGCGCACACGATCCAGCGGCGCCTCCAGCGCGTCTGCCGCGATCTGGCTCAGTGCTGTCCAGGCGCCTGTACCGATGTCCGAGGCCGCAATGCCAACGCGATACCGTCCCGTCGGATCAACGCGCACTCGCGCAGCCGCTGGAAACTGGAAGTTCGGATACGTCGAGGCGGCCACGCCGGTCCCGATAAGCCAGGAGCCGTCCTTTCGCTGACGCGGCTGGGGGTTGCGCGGCTGCCAGCCGAAGCGCCGCGCTCCTTCGCGCAGGCACGCGACGAGGCCGCGACTGCTGAAGGGACGCCCCGTCTCAGGATCGGCCATTGGTTCGTTGAGTATACGCAGGTCAATTGGATCGAGGCCGCAGGCCGTCGCCAACTCGTCCATCGCAGACTCCAGGGCAAACATACCCGGACACTCGCCCGGCGCGCGCATCCACGAATTGGCTGGAAGGTCGAGCCGCGCCACCCGATGCGTGGTCCGCTGATTCGGCGCCGCATACATCATCCGCGTCGCCACGGCGGTTGGCTCGGCAAACTCATGGAGTGTTGAGGTTTGCTCAACGACATCGTGCGCAATGGCCGTAAGCTGGCCGTTGCGGTCAGCGCCTAGCCGCACGCGCTGGATCGTCGGCGTGCGATAGCCGACCAGGGCGAACATCTGTTGCCGGGTGAGGGCTAACTTCACGGGTCGCCCTGCTCTCTGCGCCGCCATCACGGTAAGCATCACATGTGGGTGGGTGAGCGCCTTGGAACCGAACGCCCCGCCGACATAGGGCGCGATCACGCGCACCTGCTCAGGAGGCAATCTGAACGCCCTGGCAACATCATCGCGTATCCCGTCTGCCCCCTGGTTCGCATCGTAGAGGGTCACGCTGTTGTCGCTCCAGACCGCCAGCGTCGCGTGTGGTTCGAGTGGGTTGTTGTGTTCGGCGGGTGTCGTATAGGTGTGGTCAAGCGAGATGGGCGACGAGGCCAGCGCCGTTTCGACAGCGCCCTGGGTGGTATCCGTCTCGTAGAGACCGCTGATGTTCTCTGGCTTATACAGATCGCTGCGGTCGGCGCGCAGTTCCACATCATGTGGCTGCTCCTCGTAGCGGACAGCGACGAGGCTCGCAGCCTGTCGCGCAACCTCCAACGTCTCAGCGACGACCGCAGCGACGAACTGCCCACGATAGGCGATGGCATCCGATTGGAAGACCGCCAGTCCGGCGTCATCGAGGGCTGCCAGCCGGGTGGCGTTCTCGTGCGATAGGATGGTGACGACTCCAGTCAGCGCCCGCGCGGCGCTTGCATCGAACGACACGACGCGGCCCCTGGCAATGGTACTCTGGACTGGGAAGACGTAGGTAATGCCCTCGACCGGATACTCGTAGGCATATTTGGCCGCGCCGGTCACTTTCAGCGGACCATCAATGCGGTCCAGCGAGGCGCCAATAGCGCGGGGTGGGAGTTGCACACCAAGGGTCATGATCGGTTCTCCTCTGTTAAGTCAAGCAGCATGCGCACCAGGATATTGCGCGCGAGCGGCGCCTTGAAGGCGTTGCCGGGCAAGGGCTGCGCAGCGGCCAACTCAGCCTCGGCAGCCCGCTGGAACGTCTCTTCGCTGGCTGGTGCGCCGCGCAGCATGGCTTCGGCCTTCTTCGCTCGCCAGGGCATATGCGCTACGCCACCGAGCGCGAGGCGCACGTCGCGTACTGTGCCGTCAGCGACATCAAGCGCCGCAGCCACCGAGACGAGCGCGAAGGCATACGACGCGCGGTCACGGACCTTGCGATAGCGCGAGCGCGCCGCGAACGACAGCGGCGGGAGATCAATGGCCGTAATCAATTCGCCATGCGTCAAAACGGTATCGCGCTGTGGGTCGGCGCCCGGCAGGCGGTAGAAGTTCACGAGCGGGATCGCCCGTTCGCCGCTCACTCCTTGCACGCGCACGATGGCGTCGAGCGCGGCCAGCGCGACGGCCATATCCGAGGGATGCGTGGCAATACACGCCTCCGAAGCTCCTAGAATAGCCAGCTCGCGGTGATAGCCCGCTCGCGCTGGACAGCCGCTCCCCGGTACGCGCTTGTTGCAGGGCTTGGAGACATCCTGGAAGTAGACGCAGCGCGTGCGCTGGAGCAGGTTCCCGCCCATCGTTGCCAGGTTGCGCAGTTGACCAGAGGCTCCATCAAGCAATGCCTGTGCGAGTACAGGATAGTGCTGGCGAATTGTGTGGTCAGCCGCCAGGTCGCTGTTACGCACCAGCGCCCCAATCCTGACACCCCCGTCGGGAAGCGGCTCGATACGGTTGTAGGGCAGATGGGTAATGTCAACCAGCAGGTCCGGCTGGGCGACGCCTAGCTTCATGTGGTCAATGAGGTTCGTTCCGCCGCCCAGGAAGACCCCCGTCGGCGCCTGGGCCAGCCGCGCTACGGCGCTGGCCGCGTCGCTGGCGCGTTCGTAGGTGAAGGGCATCATGGCGCTACCTCCGCAATCGCTGGGACGATGTTGGCATAGGCGGCGCACCGGCAGAGATTGCCGCTCATGCGCTCCCGAATCTCAGCATCGTCGAGCGTCACATGCTCAGCCGCCAGATCGGCGCTCACCGCGCTGGGCCAACCCGCCTGGGCCTCGCGCAGCATCCCTACTGCCGAGCAGAGTTGCCCCGGCGTGCAGTAGCCGCACTGAAAGGCATCGTGTGCAATGAACGCCTGCTGGAGCGGGTGGAGGTGTTCTCCATCGGCCAGCCCTTCGATGGTAACGATCTCGGCGTCCTGGTGCGCGACGGCAAGGACCAGGCAGCTATTCACGCGCCGTCCATCGAGCAAGATGGTGCAGGCGCCGCACTGCCCGTGATCACACCCTTTCTTAGACCCGGTCAGTCCCAGCCGCTCGCGCAGCGCATCCAGCAGGGTGGTTCGGGTATCCACGATCAGCCGGTGGGCGGCCCCGTTCACGCGCAGAGTGATTTCCAGCTCCATAGTTGGTCTGTCTCTTTCTCTAGTGCAAACAGCGATACATCCTATGCCAGAGACGAACAGCATACACAGCCACCAGCGCAGAAGCCTCCGCGCCGCCTATCGGCCACGCCTGAGCGCCCGCCGCGCCGATTCGGCATATCCACCTGCTCCCGGTGGGTTGTATAGGCCGTCACTGCATAGGACGTGCCCTCCTCATCCTGCTGGATCAGCCCTGGTCAGGTATGTCCCTGCCTGGCGCCTGCCAGGCTTCCTCAGCTTTTGGGGTGAGCCGCCCCCACGCCATCATTTCCTTGCTGGTGGACTTCTCCCTGGATACCAGAAGGCGCATCATCTGCCGCCTGTTGCGCCTCTCGTGGGCTTCGTGACACCAGGAGCGCGATTCCCACCAGGAGCAGGGCAGGCTCATAGAAGAGCGGTCCCTGGTTCTGTGGGGGGAACGCCCGGATGAGCGTCAGCGCCGCCCACAGCACCACCGCAATACCAATCCAGCGCGCCAGGAGTCTGGTTCTCAGGATCGCCAGGCCATAGGCGATGACTGCTGGAAACGCCAGCAGAATAAAGAACCCCTCCAGGTCGCGCCCGCCGGGCAGCCCGTTCGTGTCGAACAGGATGGTGAGGAGCCACAGCAGCGTGGCGAGGGTGAAGCTCACCCGGCCCAGTGTGGCGCAGAGGTGGTCGCCCGCGCGGCGCAAGACGCCCTCCAGGAGCACCAGCCCGTAGAGCGTCACGACGACGAAGGCCACGCTCCAATACTTCGTCCAGACGGGGTCGAAGAGGAAGGGGAGCGTTTGCCCCCAGGCCGAGGTCACGCCCATGCCGGGAGCATTGATGACCACAGCGGGCAAGACGAGCAGAACGCCGAGGAGGAGCAAGCCTGCCGCAATGTGGCGCTCGCTCCAGGGGTCTTTGTTTCTCATAGCACTCTCCAGGGGTGTTCTCCAAAGGTAAAGAACCTATCCCAACCAGCAATCAGATCGCCCAGGCGCGGCGCAGCCATAACTGCGCTGCCCTTTGTGTAAGAACGTGCGCAGCCGAGCGATTTCTGCACCCATTCCGATTTTATCCCTCCCCGCCTGCTTCCTGTTCCGAAACGCTCAGTTTCTGGCATATTCCTTGCACTGAACATTTGTAGGGAACGGGAGCATCGGGTGGTCTGGGATGGCGCCCTGAATCATGATGGGAAGCTGCTCCTGCTGTTTCAGGTTGTGCTTGTGTATTGATGACGGAAGGAAAGGGTTGGTTCCCTGATGAGCCGCTTTGATCACTATTCCACTGAAGCCCGCAAGGCGCTCGCTCAGGCGCGAGAAGACGCTTTGCGACTGAACCATAAAACCATTTGTACAGAACATATCTTACTGGGATTGCTGGAGATCAATGACCCATTGATCGAAAACATCATCAGTCAACTGGGGACCAATTCGGCGCGCGTGCGACAGGCGCTTGAGTTTGTCATTGGCCGCAGCACGCGCCCGCTGCTGAGCGAGCCAACGCTGAGCGGGCCAGCGCGGGCCGTGTTGGATCTGGCCGAGCAGGAGGCTCAGGAAAGTCACGCGCCGGAGGTTGGCGCGGAGCATCTCTTGCTTGGTCTGCTGCGCGAAGGCGGAGGGATTGCCGCGGGAGTCTTAGAAAGTTTTGGGATCGCGCTTGATTCAGCGCGTTCCCAGATAGAGCAACTTCGCCGCCAGGGGCGACAGATGACGGCTTTTGCGGCGGAACACATGGCTAGGTACAATATGACTCCAACCCTCAATCAAGTCAGCCATGATTTGACGGCGGCTGCGGTGGCCGGGCAGCTTGATCCGGTGATCGGGCGCGAGGTCGAGATCGAGCGCACGATGCAGATTCTGGCGCGACGCAGCAAGAATAATCCGGTCTTGATCGGAGAGGCGGGCGTGGGGAAAACGGCGATTGCAGAGGGTCTGGCCCAGCGCATCGCCAGTGGACAGGTACCCGATCTCTTGAAAGAGAAGCGCGTCGTCTCTCTGGATGTTGGCTTGCTGACCATTGGCACCAAGTATCGCGGCGATTTTGAGGAGCGCCTGAAAAAAGTGGTAAATGAGATTGTGACGGCAGCCAACTGCATTATCTACATTGATGAACTGCATACGCTCGTCGGCGCAGGCGTTGCCGAAGGGTCGGTGGACGCGGCCAATCTCTTCAAGCCGCTGCTGGCGCGTGGCGAGTTTCAGTGTATTGGCGCAACCACCCTGGATGATTATCGCAAATCCATCGAGAAAGACCCCGCGCTGGAGCGCCGCTTCCAGCCGGTGATGATTCGTGAGACGACCTCGGAGCAGACGCTGGAGATTCTCCAGGGGCTGCGCACCCGCTATGAGAGTTATCATCGCGTGCGCATTACCGATGAGGGCTTGCACGCCGCTGTGCAGCTTTCTATGCGCTATATTCAGGACCGCCACCTGCCCGATAAGGCCATCGATCTGATTGATGAGGCGTCCGCGCGGCTCTCGGTGAGCCGCTCGGTGGCTCCGCTGGGCGCGCGCGAAAAGCGTGAGCAGCTTGCGCGGCTGGAGGCAGAGAAAGACCGGGCGATTGCTCAGCGCGAGTTTGCCAGCGCGGCTGAGCTGCGCGACCACGAAAACCAGTTGCGCCAGGAATTGGTGGAGGTTGAGAACCGCTGGTCGCGTGCCCGCGATGAAGATTTGCCGAAGCTTGGCGAGCGCGAGATCGCTGAAATAGTTTCGATGTGGACGGGCATTCCCGCGCTCAAGGTCAATCAAGAGGAGTCGCAGCGGCTGCTGCATCTGGAGGAGGAACTGCACTGCCGCCTTGTCGGCCAGGAGGAAGCAGTCACAGCGGTGTCGCGTGCTGTGCGGCGCTCGCGGGCGGAACTGCGCGATCCGCGTCGTCCGATAGGCTCCTTTGTCTTCGTTGGCCCGACTGGCGTTGGCAAAACCGAACTGGCCCGCGCGCTGGCCGGGGCGCTCTTTGGCAGCGATGATGCCATGATAAAGCTCGATATGTCCGAGTTTATGGAGGGACACAACGCGGCGCGCCTGGTGGGAGCGCCCCCAGGCTACGTCGGCTACGACCAGGCCGGACAGTTGACCGAGGCGGTGCGGCGCAAGCCTTACAGCGTGATCCTGTTCGATGAGATCGAGAAGGCCCATCCCAGGGTCTTTGAGCTGCTGCTCCAGATTATGGAGGACGGGCGGCTGAGCGACGCCAAGGGGCGCGTGGTAGATTTCAAAAATACGATTCTCGTCCTGACCTCCAATATAGGCGCTGCGCTGCTGATGAAGCGCGGCGATCTGGGGTTTAGCCGCGCGCGCCAGGATGCCGGGACGGAGCAAGCCGAGTATGAGCGCATGAAAGAACGTATCATGCCGGAGATTCAGCGGCTCTTCCGCCCGGAGTTCCTGAACCGTCTCGACGATATTATTATGTTCCACGCGCTTTCGCGGGCGCAGGTGCGCCAGGTGCTGGATATTCTGCTGCTCCAGACACAGGCGCGCCTTTCGGAGCAGTTCATCACTCTGGACCTGACGGATGCCGCCAGAGACCTGATCGCCGGGTGCGGCTATGATCCCGACTTTGGCGCTCGCCCGCTGCGCCGGACGCTGCAAAACATGCTGCAAGACCCACTGGCCGAAGGGCTGCTCAAAGGCGAGTTTCGTGCCGGTGATCGGGTGGTGGTTGATGTCGGCAACGATGGCGCGCTCCGTCTTCACGTGATGGCGCTGGTTGGCGGCGAGGGCGGCTAGCGAATATAGCCGCGCCGCGCCGCTGCGTAGCTCTCATCGTGGCGGTGAATGAGATCGGGATTGACGCCGCGCGCCAGCGCAAAATGATAGGTGAAAAGCTGCAAGGGTACAATCGCTGGCAGCATCCCCAGGGCTTCGGCGCAGCGGGGCAGGAGAATCGTGTGCGTTGCGGTGTCCCTGATCTCCTGGTCGTCGGACTCGGCCAGGGCGATAGTTTCAGCGCCAATCGTTCGCGCCGCCTTGAGGATGTCCAGCGCGCGGCTGTGGCTGGCTCCTGGCGGAGCGATGACGACGGCGACATCGTGCGCGTCCAGCGACGAAATTGGCCCGTGAATGAACTCCTCGATCTGCATACCGGTGGAAGCCGTATAGTTGGCTTCCATCATTTTGAGCGCCGCCTCCTGGGCCGTGACCAGATGGGGGCCACCGCCCAGGAAGAAGAATCGCTGCCGATCCTGATAACGCTGCGCCAGCGCGCGCATCTGCTCTTCCAGTCCCAGCGCGTCGCGCAAGAGGCCGGGCAGCCGTTCGATCTCGGCAGCGGCGGCTTCCGCTTCGGCGCGCCTGTCCGGCAGGCGCTGTGCGATGCGGCAGGCAAGATCGGCCAGCAAGGCTACCATCAAGGTGTAGCTGACGGTATACACTGCTGACTGCTGCTGGGGATAGCCGGTCAGTACGATAGCGTCGGCGGCAGCGGCGGCTGGGCTGTCTGGATAGGCTGTGACGGTCAGGCAGAACGCGCCGTCGCGCTTGCCTTTCTCCAGGGCGCGAATCGTGGCGGTGGCCGTACCCGAATGACTCAGCACCATCAGGGCGGTATTGCTGTCCATTGCCGGGCCATACTCGACCAGCTCAAACGCCTGAAAGGCGCGCGTACCGCGTCGGCCATTGGTGAGCCAGCGCAGCAGGTGTTCTCCTGCCAGCGCGGCATGCAGCGCCGTTCCGCAGCCGGTGAGGAAGAGGCGCGTTTTGTCTGCTAGTACTGCTGCTAGCTCATCGCGCTGCTGGTGGTCAGCTCCCAGCAGGCGCTCAGCGGCTTCCGGCTGTACCAGAATCTCATCGTACATACAATAAGGATGACCAGGACGCACAGGGATGGACATCGAAGAGTTCTCCTTTCATACCCGCAGGATGGGCGCGTTGACCAGATAGGGCGAGGAGAAGGTGGTCATCTCCCCGGCCTGTTTGCCCAGAATCGGCAAGAGCCTGGCCGAGAGCGGTTTGCGCAGGCGTACCGCGAGCGCCCCCAGGTCGAGCAGCACATGGGCGATGCGTTCCGGCGCGGTATCGCCCGGAATGGGGATGCTATCCAGCCCGCTGCCGCAGACGGCAGAATACAACAGCAGCGAATCCAGCGTGAGCCGTCCTTCGGCCAGCCGCTCGCTGATCACAGCGTCGGCGAGTGGAGGAAGCATCAGCCCACAATAGCCGCAGGTGCGCAGACTGGTCCCCTTGAGCGCAGCAGTGATGGCGGCGGCAACAGTTGTCGTGCCTGGCTCGCCGAAATAGCCCAATCCCCCCTGTTCGAGCGCGTCGCCGATGCTCTCTTCGCCATAGGGCGCGGGGGAAAGGTCCAGGCCATAGTAAGCGATGTCATGCTCGCGCCAGCCATCGCAGAGGTCGGCAATGGGACGCCCCATCTCTTCCAGCACCGCGATCAGGCGCGCGGTGGCCGCTCCATCGCGCAAGGCCAACAAGCCAGACCCGCACTCTTGCGCCGCTGTTCGCAAGGTATCGCCTACCAACCCTGCCGATTGCAGGCCAATAGAAAAGCCCCATTCGGGACTGTCATGATAAGCGACGGGGAAAAATGGCGTCTGGGGCGGGCAATTCGCGGCAACCGAGAAAAAGAGATTGCCCAGACCCTCGTCGGTCTGCCGCGCCAGATCGCAGATCACGCGCGCCGCTGGCAGCGCGGCATCGGGGCGCAAGCCGTCGGCAGTGGAGGCTATCTGGACGCTGGCGCTCAGGGTAGGATTCATCGTCAGCACATCCGTCAGCAAGCTGATGCGCCGCAGGTCTGCATCCGGGGCATTGGCGGGAATATGGCCGATGGAGCAATAGTAAATCTCGCGCGCCACGCACATCTGCTGAAGATAGCCGCAGTACTCCAGCAGTTCGCGGGCCGACCATTCAGCCAGGTCAACAAAAACAGGACGCAGCGCGATGCGGGCGCTTTGCACCTCATAGCCCGCGCGCTCGAACTCGGCCTGCGCCATGCTCAGGACCGGGTCAATCAGATCAAAAACCTCTGTGCCAAGCGGGTGAGGAGCGCCTACCCCAAGCGTAATGGTTCGCACGCGCACCTGAATCTTCTTGCTGCCTTTCAAAACATATGTAAACGTATTGATTGCTGCGCTTGACTGGCTCAGGCGGCCCCCGTGACCGCTACGCCTCCCCAGTCGCCCGCAGCACACCGCACTCACGCCTGGTGAGTGTGTGGCCCTGGCCGGGCAAGAGACCGCTGGAGAATGTTCACAGCAGAGTTGTCGTCTCTGTCCATGACCAGCCCACAGGTCTCACAGCGATACGTCCGTTTGTAGAGCGGCATGTCCTGCTGGTGTCCACAGCCGCTGCACGTCTTGCTGGTATCGCGTTCATCTATCTGAACCAATGCTTTCCCAGTCAACTGACACTTGTATTCCAGCATATGCACAAAGCCATACAGCCCCCAATCATTGAACACCGCCCGATGCCTGGCCTTTTGGTGCTTTTCATGTTCCTTCATAACCATCTGCCGCTGGGAAAGCTCACCAATCACCACAGTTCTCTCAACCAGCCGGTGAGCGATGAGATGGGAGGCTTTGTGCAGAGAGTCACGTTGTTTGTTGCGCTTCTTTTCCGAAACGCGCTGGTACACCTGCGAGAGATGGAGATAGCGCCGCGATTTCTTTTTGCAGCAGTCTCGCTTGGAGCGAAGCTTATCTAACTGCTTGTTGTACCAGTGATAGCCCGTACATCCGCCGATATGATAGAACCGCCCCTGCTCGTTCACGCCCGTTGCCAGCGTCTTGATGCCCAAATCAAAGGCCACCACTTGCCCCGCTTGGGGTGTGGCTTCCTGCACCGGATAGACAAAGGAAGCGTAGTAGTATCCTCTGGTATCTCGGCTGATTGCCACCTCTTTGTAACCAGCAGGCGCCTCTTCGGTGAGTTTAGCCCGGATGGTGGGGAAGCGCTTGGTTTTCTCGTTCCTTCCACCCGTTGGCAAGAGGACCGTATGGCCCTCTACCTTGATGTACATGGCCGGATAGCAGAGGGTGAAGAAGGCATGCCGGGGCCGCACTCTGGGAAAGCCGGGCGTCTCACCGTTCTTGACGCGGCGAAAGAAGGCGTGCATCGCCTTATCCAGCCGGAAATACACTTCAGCTAGCAACTTGCCATATACGTCGTTGAGTTCGGGGTCGTAGGCCCGGCATTCAATGAGCCGTGCTTTCTCTTCGGCAAAATGCCAGCGTTCCCCATCCCGCAGCCGCATGACCAGCCAGTTGTAGAGGCCGCGACATTTGCCCTGCATGACCTCTAGGGTCGCAGCGTCTGACTCACTTACATGAAGTCGGATTTTCTTCGCTAGTAGCATGTCCGGTTCCTTGTTCGTTCTGTACGTTCTACCTGAACATTGTACCATCCATTGCCCTTGCTGGCAAGCCTGCATGTGATAGAATGTCCGTACCGTCCAGGATACACGAACAAGGGGTGCGCAATGCGCAAGAAACCAGGCTATCGAGAACTCTGCTTTTATCTCACCGAGGAGCACTATGCTGCGCTGGAGCGCTACTGGCGCTACCAGACCACTGATCGCCATATTACCACAACGGCTGTTGCCTTGCTGGTGGAGGCGTTGCAAACTCATCAGCAACACCCCCCTCCTGCCCAGAAATCAGAGCAATAACATAGGTAGCTAGTACACGTTTGAACATCTTTGTTCCTGAAAATGGAAGCTATCTGTTGTCTCCTATCCAACGTCTAGAATATGGATGCTATTATAGCATCCCCGTTTGGCGGGTTGCTTGCGTTTGCTTGCGCTTGGGCAAGAAGCAATGCTACAATCGCGGTAACGTTTCTGCGAGGCGTCAGGCGTTGGCAACCTCTTATTCAAGCGTGGTAGGAAGACTAGCTCTTGTTAAGATCATCTGAGGACGGTATTGTGGAGGAGCATGGCGCTCTGACTGGCGGCGCGGCTGAAGCGCCGCAGCCAACGCCTGAAGTATCTGCTGAGTTGGTTTCTTCCCAGCCTCTTGCGGTTGCTTCGCCAATCAAAGAGCAGCCGGGAAAGAATGGGCAGCGGGCGCGCACGAGTGTCCCCAGGCGCGCGCAGCCTGCGGCTGTACCCACGCCAATAGAAACGCCTGCTGTGGATACACGACGAACAGCAGCGCCTGTTGTCGCTCTGCCTGCCTGGCGGGCACGCCTGACGGAGTTTCGCGGCGCGCTGCCCGGCTGGCTGACGCGGCTGAACTGGCCGCTGATTGCGCTGCTGGCCCTGCTGGCTGGCGCGCTGGCGGTGCGAGTCTATGGGCTGAACTGGGATGATAACCAGCATCAGCATCCCGACGAGCGCGCCATGATCATGGCGGTGATGAACTTTCAATGGCCGCACAGCCTGAGCGAGTTTCTTTCCACCCAATCTCCACTCAGCCCTCATTTTAGCGACGGCGCGCCTTTCTTTGCCTATGGCACGTTCCCGATGTATGTCCTCTGGCTGCTTGCCTCTTTCCTCAACTGGCTGCAACAGACCTTCGGCTTGCACTGGATCGCCGCCGGACAGGGCAGCTTCACCGATTACGACCATATCACGCTGGTGGGCCGCGCGCTCTCCGCGCTCTTCGATACCGGAACAGTGCTGGTGACGTATCTGCTTGGGCGACGCCTCAGTGGCAGAAAAGCGGTAGGTCTGCTGGCGGCGGCCTTTGTGGCCTTTACGCCTTTTGAGGTGCAGCTTGCCCACTTCTTTACCGTTGATACCGCGCTGACCTTTTTTGTGGTGCTGGCCTTGTTGGCCTGTGTGGGTATCGCGCAGGATGACCGTCTGCGCTGGGTGCTGCTCGCGGGTGTGGCGACCGGGCTGGCGCTGGCAAGCAAGTTCAGCGCGCTGCCTTTGCTGCTGCCGCTGCTGATCGCCTGTATCCTGTACTGGCAGCGCAGCGATTGGCTGCTGGCGCTGCCCCGGCTGCTGATGAGCCTGGGCGCCGGATTGTTGACCTTTATTATCGCTATGCCCTATGCCCTGCTCGACCTGCCCGATTTCCAGGCGGCCATCAAACAGCAGAGCGATCTGACGCAGGGTACACTGGATTTCCCCTATGTGCGCCAGTTCGCGGGTACTACGCCCTTTCTCTACGAACTCAAGAACATGCTGCTCTACGATCTGGGCGTGCCGCTGGCGCTGCTGGGCCTCGTCGGGTGCATTCTGGTTGCCCGCCGCATCTGGCGGAACTGGCGCGACGATTATCTGGTCCCGCTTTCCTGGACACTGGTGTATTTCGCCATAACCGGCAGCTTTTATACGAAATACTCGCGCTATATGCTGCCCATCTTCCCGCTGCTGTGCATCTTTGGCGCGGCGGCTCTCCTGGCCCTGTGGCAGCGCGGCAGCGTCCGACGGGCCAGGTCTGGCGCGACGAGGAAAACGGCGGTCTTGCCGCGTGTCAGCCGCTGGCTGGCCGCCGGGCTGGCGGTGATCGTGTTGGGCAGTTCGTTGTTATTTACACTGGCATTCGACAACATCTACAGCCAGCCGCTGACACGCATACAGGCGTCGCGCTGGCTCTATCAGCACGTTCCCGCTGACAATGGCGCGGCGGCTAAGACGATCACCTATGAAATCTGGGATGATGCCCTGCCCCTAGCCGTTGATGGGCAGGCGGGCTGCTACATTTATAACTGCGTTGGCCTGCCGCTCTACGACGATGATACGCCGCAAAAGGCGACATCCCTGGCCCAGACGCTGGCGACGGCTGATGCTGTTATCATCTCCAGCCCCAGGCTCTACCCCGATTCCATTCCACGATTGCCGGATCGCTATCCGTTGACGAACCGCTATTATCAGCTACTCTTTGAGGGCAAGCTGGGCTTTCATCTCGCGGCTGTCTTCCAGAATCACCCCAACCTCTTTGGCGTCTCGTTCGATGACAGCGGCGCGGATGAGAGCTATTTCGTCTTCGACCACCCGACGGTGCATATCTTCCTGCCGGATGCGCCTCGGCCTGATGCCGCCCAACTTGAGCAGCTTTTGACGAACGGGTTGACGCTGCCGCCGCCAACGAACCTGAGCGGCGCCCAGAAATCGCTCACGCTCACGCCAGCGCAGATTGCCGCGAATCAGGACGGCCCGCCGCTGGGCCAGCAATTTTCGGCTGAGAGCCTTGCCAACCAGCACCCGCTGCTGGCCTGGTGGCTGGTGTTGGAGGTGATGAGTCTGCTGGCCTTCCCGCTGGTGGCGTTTGTCTTGCGCGGCTTGCGTGATCGCGGCTGGGCGTTTGCCAAAACGATTGCCTTGCTTATCATCGGCTATCTGGTCTGGCTTCCGGCCAGCCTCCAGGTCTTGCCTTATACCCAGGCAACCACCTGGGGAGCACTGGCGCTGGTCGGAGTGGCCGGATTGGGTGTGGGCTGGGCGACGCGCGCCGATCTCAAAACCTTTCTGCAAGCGCGCTGGAGGCTCTTGCTGGGAACGGAGATACTCTTTACCCTTGCTTTCCTGGCCTTCGCGGTGATTCGCGCTCAGAACCCCGATCTGTTCCATATCTGGCGCGGAGGCGAAAAGCCGATGGAACTTGCCTTTATCAATGGGATTCTGCGCAGCCGCTATTTCCCGCCGCTGGATGCCTGGTTTTCGGGCGGCTACATCAATTACTATTACTACGGGCAGTACCTCATCACGGTCTTGATTCGCCTGAGCGGCGTTATCCCCACGACAGCTTTTAATCTGGCGATCCCTACGCTCTTTGCGATGGTCCTGACCAGCGGCTTTGCTATCGTCACGCATCTGACGCGCCGCTGGTGGGCCGGATTGCTCGGCGGCTTTTTTGTGGCGCTGCTGGCGAACCTCGATGCCCTGCATCAGGTGTTGACGGCCTTGCAGAACCACGCGCCGCTTGCGCAGTTGCCCTTCGATTTCTGGGCCAGCAGCCGGGTCATCCCGTTCACCATCAACGAGTTCCCCTTCTGGAGCTTCCTCTTTGCCGACCTGCATCCGCATGTCATCGATCTGCCCGTCGAGATGCTGGCGATTGGGCTGGCGGTAATGCTTATCAGCGAGCGCCGCGCAACATCCGATTCGCGGACGCTCATTATCAGCCGTTTGCTGCTGCTGGGTCTGACGCTGGGGGCCATCGCCTGTATCAACACCTGGGACTTGCCAACCTACGCGCTGCTGATCGCGCTGGCGCTGATCTGGCGGGAGTATAATGCGCCCCGACGTGGCTGGCTCGTCTCTTTCGCGGTGGTCAGGCGCGTGGTTGGCTCGCTGGCGCTGATCGCTGCCTGCGCCTATCTCTTCTATGAACCGTTTTTCGCGCATTTCCAGACGACGGCGGCCAGCGGCATCGGCCCGGTGAGCAAGCCCGATCAACTGGCTGATTATGTGACCCTCTTTGGCGTCTGGCTCTTTATTGCGTCTAGCTTCTTCTTTGTTGAACTCTACCAGTGGATCTCCGGTCTTCTGTCGGTCCAATGGGCGGACGGGCGCTCCTCCTCCGTCGGGCGTACAGGCTATTCGGTGGTCTTCTGGGCGCTGGCGCTGGTGTCGGGCCTGGCTGTCCTGTGTATCTACGTTGCGCTGGGCAAGCTGCTTCCCGTCCTCTATACGCTGCTGGCGCTGGGGCTTCTGCTCTTTCTGGCGCAGGGGCGCAGGCAGCGCGCCAGCAAGCAAATCGCGTACCTGTTCTTGCTGATGGGCCTTGGGCTGAGCATCGTGTTCGAGACGATCTATATCCGCGATTTTCTGGATAACAGCGACTGGGAGCGCATGAACACCGTCTTCAAGTTCTTCATGCAGGTCTGGCTCTTTTACGCGCTGGGCAGCGCGCTGGCTGTTTTTGAGATCGTTCGCTGGGCCTGGCGCGCGCGGGTGCGCGCTCACTACGAGGTCAGCCTGGATACTATGCGGACAAAAACGCGCCGGGCTGATGAAGCGGCCTGGGGCGAGGATGAGTACCCGCAGCCGGCGGGCGCTTCGGGCAAGCGAACAGGCATACTTGCGCTGACTGGCGGTGCCCGGGCTTTGCTGGAAGCTGTCTTTCTGGTACGTGGCCGGGGCATTTTCCCTGGTCTGGTTCGCTGGGCCTGGAGCGCCGGGCTGGCGCTGCTGCTGCTGTCCTGCTCGATTTTTCTGGTGGAGGGAACGCAGGCGCGCATCGCCGATCACACGCTCTGGGCGCAGGTGCAGCCGCCCGTCAATTCTGCGAATTATACGCTTACGCTCGACGGCGCAGCGTATATGACCGCCTGGTATCCAGGGGATTATAACGCCATCCAATGGCTGAACGACACTATCTCCGGCGCGCCGGTGATTCTGGAAGATTCGTGCGGCTCCTATCAGTGGTACAGCCGGGTCTCGGTCTATACCGGCCTGCCAACTGTCATGGGTTGGAGCGACCACGAAGGCGAGCAGCGTTATGGCAGTGATGTTGGCGTGCGTGTCAACGATGTACAGACTATTTACGCTACGAGCGATGCGAAGCAGGCGCTTGCCCTGATTCATAAGTATCATGTGCAGTATATCTATCTGGGGCAGCTTGAACGCGCCACCTGCGGCGACTTTGGCGGCAAGCCCGGCGACCCGCTGCCGCAGGCCGCTGTCTCGAAGTTTGATGCGATGGTGGGCGCGTCCTTGCAGGTGGTCTATCGTAATCCAGGTGTTACCATCTATAAGGTAATAGGGTGAATACTGGCTGCAACGAAGGACTAATTCATGAGTGATGCCTGGCTCTGGTGGCTGTTTATCCAGATGCTTGGGCTGGCGTGTTTGCCGCTGACCTTCAGTGTCTTTGCTAACCTGCCTGATCGTGGCTGGGCGCTTTCCAAGACGTTAGGGACGCTGGGCTTCTGCTTTCTGGTCTGGTTTCCGCTGACGCTGCCCTCGGTGCTGCCTGGCGCGCTCAGCGCCCTGGCGCTGCCCTACGCGCGGGGAACGCTGCTGGTGTTTCTGCTGCTGCTGCTGGCGCTGAATGGCTGGCTGCTGCGCTATCGCTGGCGCGAGATCGCGCGCGTGGCGCGCCGCCATACCGGCTATATCCTGCTGTGCGAAGCCCTCTTTGCCGGAGCGTTCGCGCTGCTGATTTGGATTCGTTCGTTCATTCCAGACATCTATGGCACCGAGAAGTTCATGGATGAAGCGTTTGTCTCTGCCATCATGCGCAGCCCGCATCTGCCGCCTAACGACCCCTGGCTCTCTGGCTATGCTATCAATTATTACTACCTGGGACATTTTATCGTTGCCACGCTTGCGAAGCTGCTGGGTACGTCGCCAGCCGTCGCCTTTAATACCGGCATCGCGCTGGTCTTTGCGTTAATGGCCGTCAACCTCTTTGGCGTGACCACCAATGTGGTGGCGCTTTTGCGTGTCTATCGTCAGCGGCGCGCCGCCGCAGGCGCGGGCGCAGCGGGGCGGCTGAACTTGCTGGCGTCCGCGCCGTTTGGCTTGGCGGCTGTGCTGCTCTCACTGGTCTTTGGCAACCTGTTTGGAGCCAGTCAATGGCTGGCCCAGTTGGACGCGGGCCTCTCGTTTGAGAGCGGCGCGCTGAATCTGCTGGCGCTGCTTCTGATGGCAGCCAGCATCTATGGGCTGGCCTGGAGCCTGGCCCCGCTGGCGCGGCGCGGGCGCGCTCCTGCCGCGCGAGGGCTAAGCCTGAAAAGGATGATCGGCGCGGCGGCCTTTGGCGTGGCGACGCTTGCGCTGCTGCCCTGGTGCGTCAGCCGGATTTCAGGGATGGTCGGATGGTTTGGCGTGGCCTGGCCGCGAATGAGCAACTGGCTGGGACACGCGCCGCTCTGGATCACTTATAACTGGTGGAATCCGTCGCGGGCCGTGCAGAGCGGCCCAGCCGATTATCAGAATATCACCGAGTTTCCCGCCTTCAGCTTTCTCCTGGCCGATCTCCACGCGCATGTGCTGGCTTTGCCGTTTACGGTGCTGGCGCTGGGTGTGGCGCTGAACCTCTTGCTGGCGCGTGGGCGTGGATTGGCTGCCTTTGGCGCGACGACGAGCCGCCGCGCGCTGGCCCTGCTGGGCGCTGTGATCATCATTGGCGGCCTCTATGCGATGAATGGCTGGGATTTGCCCACCTATGCCGGGCTGGCCCTGCTGTGCCTGGCGGCGCAGCAGTGGCGCGCGCATGGCCGCCGGTTCAGTACGGCGCTGCTGCAAGATTTCTTCACCTTTGCGGCGGCTGGGGTGATCCTGGGGCTGGTCCTCTATCTGCCCTTCATCCGCTCGTTTAGCTCGCCCTCGCAGGGCATCGGCCTGATCCCGCCAACGGTCATAAATGCGCAGGGTCAGGTCTTCCCTGGTTCGCTGGTCGCCGCTGATCGCACGTCTTTTGCCGATTTCTGGAGCGTCTTTGGCCTCTTCCTCACCATCCTGGGGGGCTACCTGCTCTGGCAGCTTGCCTCGGCCTTCATCACACGATGGCGCAGCGCGACAGCAGCGCGGCGGCTGCGTTTGGGCGGCGGCTTGCGTTCAAGGGATGATACGGCTGACAATGAGATGGCCCCCGCTGCTGAAGTCAGCAGCGGAGCGCCAGAGCCGCTGGATGTTGCGCTTTCATTGGTGGTCTGGGGGCTGCTGGCGGTGGTGATTGTTGTGCTGCTGCTGCTCTATGTACCCTATAGCCTGGTGTTGATCCTATGCCTGGCGGGCATCGCTGTCTGCGCGGCGCTGGCCTATCGGCGGCTGGCTCAGTCCGGGCTGGCGTTCACGCTGATGCTGGCGGGGACGGCGCTGGCGCTGGTGGGCGTCTGCGAAGTGGCTTATCTGCGCGATGTTTTCGATCACGGCGCATTGTTCCGCATGAATACGATCTTCAAGCTCTATTATCAGGCGTGGACGTTATTCGCGGTGAGCGGTGGGGCGCTGCTCTATGAACTGCTTGGGAGCGGCTGGCGCATTTCCAGGGAACAATCAACCCTGGCGCAGCGTCTCACAGAGCAGAAACGAACGCAGCGCCTGCAAGGCGCGCAGGTTGCGATAAGCAGCATGCCCGTCGGTGGAGTGCCTGGCGTCGCAGACATCCATGCCGCTCCAGCGGCGCTGACGGCCCACCTGGAGCCTGAGCCGCCGGAACCTGCTCAGGCGGACGTTGGCGAACGTCTTGTCGCAGCCGACCCTGCGCCGGAAGGCAACGAGCGTTCTTATAGTCATGAGCGCAGCCGGTACTTGAGCGCCAACAGCGGCGCTCAAGTACCGGCTGGCCTGAATGGGCGCGCAAACGCGGATACCCTGCATCCGACAGATGCTCGCGCCAGAGGCCAGGAACATAGACCGCCTGATCGGCTGACTCCAGGTTTGCGTGTCCTGGGATTGAGTGGTAAGCTGGTGTGGATGGTTGGGTTCCTGGCGCTGGTCCTGGGCGCGCTGGTCTATCCGGTCTTTGCGACGGACGCGCGCACCGGGCAGTATCACCAGCGGGTGGGACTTGACGGCGCGCAGTATCTGGAGACGCTTTACCCTGGAGATGCCGCCGCCATTCGCTGGATCAATACGCATATCGAGGGCGATCCGGTGATTGTGGAGGCAAGCGGCGGGGAGTACAGCGATTTTGCGCGGGTTTCGACTTTTACCGGCCTGCCAACGGTGCTGGGCTGGGGCGGCCACGAGATTCAGTGGCGCGTGAACTGGCTGAACGATCCGGCCAACGCCGCCGATTTTAACCAGCGTTCGGCTGATCTTGATACGATCTATACCAGCGCAGATGAGGGGCTGGTCATGCAACTGCTGCGCCGCTATCATGCGGGCTATCTCTATGTTGGCGCGTTAGAAAAACAGAAATATCCCAAGGCCGACCTGGGCCGTTTCGCTCAGTTTTTGCCGGTGGTGTATCAGGCGGCGGGTGTGAGTATCTATAAGATTCAGTAAATTGGGGAGCAGAGCGTGGATAAAGAGACTACAACCGGGCGAGAGCGAGAAGCCATCAATGAGCCGCCGGAAGAACCGACGGAGCTAGAGGCTGCGGCAGCGGAGGAGCCTGCCCAGGCTTCCTTGCCCCGACAGAATGGGCGCAGGCGGAATGGGTATCAGCAGCAACCTGGAGCGACAGAATGGACAGAGGAAGGCATAGTAGCTGTTGAGAGCCAGCCCATTCAGGAGAAGCAGCGCGCTCCCTTTGTGGCAGAGCCGGGCGAGTCGCTGGATCAGATCAGGCAGGCTGCCCCCTGGGTCACGCTGGCGCTCTTTGCCGTTTTCCCCAACTATTTGACGCTGGGGGTGCTGGTGGTTGCGCTGGCCTTGAATGGCGGGCGGCTCTTGCAGATTATCCGCTCGATGACTATCGAACACTGGGGCTATGTTGGCCTGACGCTGCTCGCGGGCGGGCTGCGCTTTTGGGACTTGGGCTTGAAACCGCTGCACCATGACGAGAGCATGCACGCCTATTTTTCGATGAACCTGTTCCTGAATCCGTCCACTTATCGGTATTTGCCAGTCCTGCATGGCCCCTTTCAGTTTCACGCCATTGCCTATGTGTATTACGTTGCCAGCCATCTCGGCACGCCAGATAACGGCGTCACCGACGTGACCGCCCGCTTCGCTGCGGCAACGCTGGGTACGCTGATGATCCCGACCTGCTATTTCCTGCGCAATCGCATCGGCAAGGCGGGCGCGCTGATGGCAGCCTTTTTGCTGACGATTTCGCCCATCTTCGTCTACTATTCGCGCTTCACCCGCGAAGATATTTACTTTGCTTTCTTTACCTTTGTAACAGTGGTTGCCTTCTTCAAGTACTGCGAACAGCAGCGGCTCCGCTGGCTGCTGATTGGGCTGGGCGCGTTTACCGCCGCGTATTGCACGAAAGAGGCAGCCTTCTTTAATATCGCCATGTTTGGCGCTGTTCTGGGCGGCTTCATCGCCTGGGAGCTTGGCTCGCGCTTTGTTTACCCCGCAGCCCGTCTGCGCGAAGCAGCAGACGATGCGACAAACGCTGAGGAAAGCGACGATGCAGCGAGAGACGAAACGCAGCAGGTCCGGCCCAGGCCGCGTTTGCGCCTGCCCTTTGGATTGAATACGCACGCGGGGGCGCCTGCGGTGCTGCTCTATTTGGGGATAGCGGGCATCGCAGCCAAAATTGTCCTGAACTGGGTGCAGAGTACCAGCGCCTGGATTGCCGCGACGGATAAGAGCAGCGATCCCAGGGTCGCCGATATTGCCGCGAATCGTTTCAAGCAGGCGACGGCCACTGCCCAGCAACTTGAGGATACGCTGGTCAACCTCTTGCTGCTGGCGTTGGTGCTCATTGCTGTCATCGTGCTGGTAGTCGTTGTCTGGCAACTCTTCACGGACCCCTATCAGTCGCCTCCGGCTGATCAACTGGAGCGGCGCGGCCTGACGCGCTGGGTGGACCCCATCCGGCAGCCCCTGCTGAACGGGTTGGTGCGCGTCCCCTGGTCGCACTGGTTCTTTGGTCTGCTGGTCGTCTTTGGCATCTTTGCCGGTCTGTTCTGGATTGTGCCTAGCGCGGACCCTCGCCTGTGCGACGGCTCCGCCCCAATCAGCCAGGGAGCGATCTGTTCCTGGACGCAAGGCTTTCACCAGGGCATCGGCGATGGTCTGGTGCAGGGTATCTTCTACTGGATTACCCAGCAGCAGGCGGCGCGCGGCGGCCAACCCTGGTACTACTACTTAATTTTGATCCCGTTCTACGAGCAATTGATCGTCATCTTTGGCCTGGGCGGTCTGATTCGCTGTCTGACGCGCCCCACGCGCTTCCGGCTGTTTGTGGTCATCTGGTTTGTCGGCGGCCTCTTCCTCTATTCCTGGGCGGGCGAGAAAATGCCCTGGCTCTCGCTGCACATTCTGCTGCCGCTGCTGCTGCTGGCGGCAATTGCGCTGGAGTGGGCGCTGGTCAAGGCGCTGGAGATGCTGGATGAGATAGCGCAGAATCGCTTTGCGGGCCGCCCTGCCTTTACCGGGCAGGTTCTTGGGCGCGCGGCCAGGCCGCTCTTTACGCTGGCGGTAGCATTTCTGCTGCTGATCCCGATGCTGCACAGCATGCTCTTTGTGACCTATGTTGACCCTGGCGACGCGCCGCATGAGATGCTGTCGTATGTGCAGACGACCACCGATGTCACCGATGTGATGGCGAAGATTGACGCGCTCGATCAGCAGCTTTACCAGGGCCAGCATCTGTTGAGGATTGGCGTGGATGACGCTAACATCTGGCCGTTCTCCTGGTATCTGCGCGATTACGATCACAACACCGTCTGGTATTACTACGATGGGAAGGTCGTCAACCCCGACACGCTGGATGTGCTGCTTGTCGCGCCAGGGACCGAAGGCGCGTATACCCAGCCTGACGCGGCGCACCCACAAGGGCTGTTTCAGGCGAAGCAATATCGGCTGCGCTCCTGGTGGGATGAAGGCTATAAGCCGCTGCCATGTGTACCCACCACAACGAAGCCCTGCGACCCGACTACTCTCTATGGCGGCGTCGGCGCTGGAACCTGGCTTTCGTATGGCGATCCCGCGCCCTGTGCGACGATCACCCTGCAAAATCCGCAGGTGGTCCAACAACTGGCGCAAACGGGCGTCGTCTACTGTATGACCGCCCCTACAGCGTCCGGGGACTCCCAGCCGCAGCAGCAGGTTTCCGCCTGTACGAAATCGTCTCAGTCCTCGACAGGGGTTGATTGTAAGCCGGTGTTGTCTTTCGATGCCGGGAAGGCGTTTGGCAACTTCTGGGACTGGCTCTGGACCCGCAAGGCCATCGGCCCGACGGATGGGTCCACCGATTTCATGTTCCTGGTGCGCAGCGGCCTCCCGATGAAACCATGAGGAAGCTGTAGCCTGTCGTTTGCCCTGCGCGCCTTTGCTACCTGGCTGAGCAGGTGAGGGTAGGATATGCAGTTTCGTTTTGCGACGTGGAACCTCAATAGCTTCCGGCCCCTGGCAGGGCGTATCGATTTGATACGGGCGGTTGAGTGCGATTTGCTGGCGCTTCAGGAAGTGACGGAGGATTCCTACTGCCGCCTGATGGACGCCGGGCTATTTGCCTGGTCCACATTTTCGCTTTCTTTGCGGCCACCGCAGGCAGGGGAAGGGCCAGGGCGCAGGCTTGGGTGCGCCCTGTTTGGCAAGTCGTCGTTTCGCCTGGTGGCGCCTGCCTTACTCAAAGAGGCTCCTTTCCCTGAAAGAACACTGGCTGCCCATCTGGAGAGTGCGGCAGGCCCACTCACAGCTTGCAGCTTCCATGCCCCGCCCGGAGTGAATTGGGGCGAACTCAAACCCCAGACATTCAGAGCGATTGCTGCCTGGCTGGCGAGACAGGAGCAAGCGCTGATCTTTGGGATGGATGCGAACACGCCCGAAGTAGATCACCCGGACATTGATCAGAATCGCTGGTGGTATAAGGATGAAGCGATTTTGCTCGGCTCGCAGGCTCCACACCGATTGAAGGATGCGCTGCGTGTCTACCTGCACACTCACGCTGAGGAGATGGAGCAAATCTTGACGGTGCGACCAGAGGGGCCGCTGGCGATCTCATATACTAGAGGGAAAGGAAAGCAATTGACCCCTTGCAGATATGATCTCATCTCTATCACTCCAGATATTGAGGTTGAGAATATTCGGTATCTCTATAGCGAAGCGCTGCGCGCGGGAAGCGATCACGCTCTGGTCGTTGCTGGGCTGCGCATTGGATAACAGAGATGGACCCATCTAACCTGTCTGAGCTTGAAGAGCGGTTAGGTATCACCATCAGGGATAAACGGCTGCTGGAGCGCGCCTTTACTCACCATTCATCTTGCCCGGAGACGGCCAACGTGGACGCTTATGATCCCCTGGAGTTCCTGGGCGATGCGGTGCTGGGGGCGTATGTGGTCGAATATATCTATCGCACGTCACCAGGGGCCAGCGAAGGCGAAATGACGGCGCTCAAGTCCGAGGCGGTCAGCCGCAGAACGCTCGCCGAGGTAGGCCGACGGCTGAACCTGATCGAGTATGCGCGGGTTGATGTGCGCAATCTGCGCACCTTCAATGAGCGATCCAAAGAATCGCTTTCGGCTGATCTGCTGGAGGCGCTGGTGGGCGCTATACATCTGGACCAGGGGCGCGAAGCTTCGCGGGCCTTTGTGGAGCGCGAGATTTTGCCGGTGGTCGAGCAGGTCAGGGGCCATCTGCATGAAAATAACCCCAAGGGGCGGCTCCAGCAAGCGATGCTGCGCAGCCAGGGAACCCTGCCGCGTTACCATTTGCTCAGGCAGCATGGCAGCAGCAATGACCGCATCTATACGGTGGGCGTGTATGTAAGTGATCGCCTGCTCGCAACGGGTACGGCCTCCAGCATCAAAGAAGCGGGCAGGCTGGCTGCCCGCGAGGCGCTGCGTATCACGGCAGAAAGCGATCTGGTGGCGTCGGAACCTGATCTTGCCCCGGAAGCGGGTGATGCTGCTCCTCTTTCCGAGGACACCTGATCCTATCTGATTGCTCAATGGGGACTGGCGAGGTTCCACCAGATATGGAGTGTTGGCAAGCGAGGCGTGTCACCTGTAGCGCCGCCTTCCAGGCGGCTCAACGCTGGCCTGTTGGTCCGGTGGCCTGGAGGGCGAACGCTCGCCCTGGCGCAGCGGTGGCCGCCAAGATGGCGGCGCTACAGGTAGCCCCCGTTTTTTGGTGGAGCTAGCTGGCGCTGCGTAAAGGAGATGGCTGGTGCGTATCGTGTATGATAAACTCGTCCGAGATCGTATCCCTGACATTATTCGCCGCGATGGCTCCGCATGCGAAGTGGCGACGATGGCAGAGGGAGCGTATCGCCAGGCGCTGCGGGAAAAGCTGGTGGAAGAGGCCAGCGAAGCAGCCGAAGCTGATCCCGGCCATTTGGTCGTCGAGTTGGCGGACTTGTATGAAGTGATGGACACGCTGATGGCAAGCTATGGTGTTTCCTCTGAGGATGTGCGCGCCGAGCAGGAGCGACGACGCTCGGCGCGTGGTGGGTTTGCTCAACGCCTGCGCCTGCTGTGGACGGAGAGCGATGCTCAAGAGTGAGGAACCTATCGCGCTCGATGGCGACTGGTACGAGCAGCAGCTCGCGCCAGATGATCGCCGTCGTCGCGGGCAGTATTCCACGCCGCCGGAACTAGTTGCCCGGATACTCGATTGGGTGGGCTATCGCTCCGGGACCGATCTGGAGCATCTGGCGCTGCTCGACCCCGCCTGTGGTGTCGGCGCCTTTCTGGCGGGCGCGGCGCAAACGCTGCTAGCGCAAGGGCGAGCGCGCCGATGGTCGGCGCAGCGCACGCTGGCCGCGCTGCAAGCCAACCTCTGGGGGTTGGAGATGGACCCCGCCACCTGCGTTCTGGCCGAGATGCGTTTGCGCACGCTGGCGCGGGGCATTGCGCCAGGAAAACGGCTGCGCTTTCATATCCACCAGGCCGATGCGCTGGCGCTGCCAGCTACCCCGCGCTATCCGCTGGTCGTCGGCAATCCGCCCTATCTGGCCTCGCGCCGCCACGATCTTCAGACCTATCAGCAGGGCTATCTGAGTACTGGACAGCGCGACGCTTACCTGTTGTTTGTAGAGCAGGTGTGCCGCTTCGTCGCGCCTGATGGCTGGCTGGGCCTGGTCTTGCCCGATCCGATGCTGGCGCGTGGCAATGCGACGGATGCGCGCCGCCTGCTGCTGGAGTCGTTTACGCTCAAGCGCCTGCTCCACCTGGAAAGCGTGTTTCGCGCCGACGTAGGGACGCTCGTGCTGATTGCCCGCCGCGCCGCGCCTCCGCAGCAGTACGCGATCCCCTGGAGCCGTCTGGACTGGAAGCGCGCCCGCCAGGGCCAGGATGGCCTGACCGGCAGGCTGAGCGTGGAAGTCTGGCGCAGGCAACCGCGCGCCGAATTACGCTATCTGCTGGGGTCTGCGGAGGCCGCGCTCTTTGAGCGCCTGGCGCGCGAGGTTCCTGCCGCGCCGCTGGGGGAACTGGTAAGCATCAGCCGGGGCGAAGAGATCGCCAGAGGCGCTGCCATCTCTGTCGCAGCAGGGGATGCGGCGGGTGATGGATCGCTGCTGCCGGTCTTGCGCGGCGGCCTGGACGTGCGCCCCTTTCGCTGCCGCTTTGCGGATGCTTATCTGCGCCGCGATCAGGTGATCAAGCCGCTGGATCGCTATCAGACGCCTAAATTACTGGTCGTCAAAAGTACAGGCATCTTGCAGGCCGCGCTGGATGAGCAGGGCTACGTTGCTGTCCAGACGCTCTATCTGCTGCATCCCAGGCCAGCGCAGTGTTCGTCTGGCTTTCTGCTGGCGCTGTTGAACGCGCGCCTCTTGCGCGGCTATCTCTGGCTGCATCACACGGCGTATAAGCTGGTGCAGCCGCAGATTGAGCAGGAGGCGCTGGCCCATGTGCCTATTCCCCTGGCTGCTCCAGCGCAGCAGGCGGAACTGGCCGCGCTGGCCGATCAACTGCGGCGCCGTTATGAAGAGCGAGACGGGCTGGCGAATGCATTTGCCAATGGCGCCAACGCGATTACAACCGTCGGCGCTTGCGAGAATAGAGCAGCCTGGATACAATTAGAGCAGACGATTACGGACCTCTGCGCGCGCCTGGATGCCAGCATCGCCGCGCTTTGTGGTCTGACGGCTGCCGAAAAGGCGCTGCTTGAGCGAATAGGAGGCTGCTACACCACTCCTGGTAGAGAACAATGGAGGTTGAACATAGATGGTCGAAGAACGTAAGCTGCGTGTCCTGGTTGCCAAGCCAGGATTGGATGGTCATGATCGCGGCGCAAAAATACTCGCGCGGGCGCTGCGCGATGCCGGAATGGAAGTGATCTACACCGGCATTCGCCAGACACCTCAGATGATTGTGGAAGCCGCCATTCAGGAAGACGTGGATGCGATCTTGATGAGCATTCTTTCCGGGGCGCATATGGCGATCTTCCCCAAGGTCATGGAACTGCTGAGCGAGAATGGCGTTGATGATGTGCTGGTGATGGCTGGCGGTATTCTGCCTGATGAAGATATTCCCGCTATCGAAGCGTTGGGCATCAAAGGGAACTTTGGGCCGGGAACTTCAACTGAGGAGATCGTGGCCTTTGTGCGCAGCAATATCTATCCCTCCCGTCTGGAGGGCGCTGTCGCGCGCGAGAATGCGTCGGGCGGGCAGGCGGAAAAGGCGGCTCAATAACTATGGATGTGGTTGAGCGTCTGTTGAGCGGAGACCGCCGCGCGCTGGCGCGCATCGTAACGCTGATTGAGAACGAGACCCCCGAAGCGCGCGACTATCTGGCGCGGCTCTACCCACAGAGCGGGCGCGCGCAGATTGTCGGCATTACCGGATCGCCAGGAGCCGGGAAAAGCACGCTGGTGACGCAGATATGCCGCGAACTGCGGCGGCGCGACCTGCGCGTCGGGGTCGTGGCGGTAGACCCCAGCAGCCCCTTTACGGGCGGCGCGATTCTGGGCGACCGCATCCGCATGCAGGAACTGGCGGGCGATCCCAACGTTTTTATTCGCAGCATGGCAAGCCGGGGCAGCCTGGGCGGGCTGGCGGCTTCAACCAGAGATGTAGCGCGGGCGCTGGATGCGGCTGGCTATGAGGTGGTGATTATCGAGACGGTGGGCGCGGGCCAGGCCGAGGTCGAGATTGTGCGCGCCGCTCATACGGTGCTGGTGGTGACGGTGCCAGGCATGGGCGACGATATTCAAGCCCTCAAGGCGGGCATTCTGGAGATCGCCGATATTTTTGTGGTCAATAAAGCCGACCGACCAGGAGCCGACCAGACAGCGGCAGAGCTGCGTATGCTGCTCAGCCTGGCCGCAAAGCAGCCGAAGTCGCCTGATGTCTGGCGTGTCCCCATCCTGAAAACCTCAGCGACACAGGGCGAAGGCATCGCTGAACTGGTGGATGCTCTGTTTCGGCATCGCGCCTTCCTTAACGAGAGCGGCCAACTGGCCCAGCGCAATCAACGTCAGGTACGCAGCGAGGTGCAGGCGCTGCTTCAGCACGCGCTGGCCCGGCGCTTGAGGCAAGAGATTGCTGATGAAGAGTGGCGTCGGCTGATCGCTGATGTCGTCGAGCGCCGGGCGAACCCCTATGGGGTGGCTGATCTGCTGGCCCGCCGCGTGGGCTTAGGCGAACCCAACCAGAGCGGTGATTGAGATTGCCCGCTTCCTCCTTTTTCGCGTGGTACGTGTCTTGCATGCCCCTTGTCAGGTCAGACACTGGGTCTGCAACCCGTTCACCGATAGAGGAGGAAGCTCTTTATGTCAACCACGTTGGAAGATGCGCCTGAAACGTTGACCAGTTCCCTGCGCCGCCGCTGGCTCTCCTGGTGGGGTGGAACTCAGGCTGATGGCGTTGAAAATGCGGCTGAGCAGATAGGTCCAGGCAATCTGGCCGGGCAGCGCAGCCAGATGGTCAGTGAGTTGATGGCGCGCGGCTATGAATCCCAGGGGGGACGCGCTGTTGAGCTTTCTGCAGAGCGTGCCGCCACCGCCGCTGAAGCTGCGGCTCAGGCTGCCCAGAGCGCCGTTGGCCTGATGGAGCATGTCGGCGGCTGGCTTGCCCTGATAGCGAGTCGCGCGCCGCAAACGCCGCTGACTCAGGCAGCGCAGGCGATCATCCCCGAAACTGCGCCGGAGCAAGAAAGCGGCGGGCAGGCCAAAGGGGCCGCAGATACCCTCAAGCGGGCGGCCATGACGGTTGGGCAGCGCGTGAGCGATCTTTCCAATGGGCGCTATGGGCTTGAGAGCGAGCCATTACAGGCAGAGACCAGGCAGGGGAAAAAAGCAAAGAAGCGTATTGAGCGCCGGGCGCTGAAGGAAGCCAAAGCAGAGCAGCCAGGGGCGGGCATGAGTTTGTTCCCCTGGGCAGTGGGCCTGAGCCTGGGCCTGCTCATCGGACTGGTTGGCGTGGCCTACTGGCAGCGTCGGCGGCTGCAAGACCTCTGGGAGCAAACCTCACAACGGATGCAGCAGACCACTGAGAACATGCGCCAGCGCGTGGAGGCCAGCCGTGCCAATCCGCAGGCCATCCAGTCGTACCTGCCATCAGAACAACCCGATCTCACGTCGCTGGGTTCGGCTGCATCGGCTGCTGACATTGACCAGCAGGTCAATGGTCGGCTGGAATCACTACTGCAATAAGAGCTTTTAAGAAACCGGCCAGCCTTTCTGCTCGCCTCCTTCAGTTCCTTGTTTCAGCAGGAAGGCTGGCCTCCCACTCCGAGCGAAGGATTGCCATTATGATCTTATCGTGATACGCCCCATCGCGGTAACATGCTTGACGCAGTACGCCCTCTTGCTGAAATCCGGCTCTGCTGTAGGCTTTTACTCCGCCCGTATTCAGGGCTGACACGGTAAGCATGATGCGATGCAGATTCAGGCTGGCAAACCCATAGTGGACAATCAGCCGCGTAACTTCTGTGCCATACCCCTTTCCCCAACTGCTTTTCTCGCCAAGAAAGAGGTAGTACTCCCCGGAGCGGTTGACATGGCTTATCGAGGTCATTCCGGCATATCCAATAAGCTGCTTCGTTTCTTTTTCCACAACGCCCAACGAAAGCGTTTCTTTGTCCTGAAGCGTTTGTTTGAGCCAGGCTTCTGTTTCATGCTTCGACCAGGGAAAGAGCCAGGCTCCCAGGGAATACCTGACGACCTCTCGGTCAGCAAACCACTTCCAGAATAAATCCAGGTCATTCAACTCTAAGGAACGGAGCAAAACACTCTCTCCAATCAGGAAAGCATTCATTCGCTGGGTACTCCTCGTCTGTAATGCTACTGAGAAAGATAGAGTCACATTCTATCAACGAATCAGCCAGGACGCCTATCCCTACGGCGCAAGGAGGATGCGTTGATACACAACAAAGTTCCACCAGGCATGAGGTGTTGGCAGGCGAGGCGTGTTACTTGTAGCGCCGCCATCCTGGCGGCCACCGCTGCGCCAGGGCGAGCGTTCGCCCCCAGGCCACCGGACCAGCAGGTCAGCGTCCAGCCGCCGGGACGGCGGCGGTACGGGTGGCGGCCCCCCGAGAGGTAGTGGAACCGCGCACCAACGTGTATTTGACGCTGCCGCGCTGCGCCGTGTACACTCTGAAGTACAACCTGGGCGGAAGCCGAATCGTAAAGAAAGAGTGTAGCATGTGTGCGCATTCAAGCTAATCGCCATCTAAGGCGCTACGTAAGCCGGGCGTTTGGCATGGTTATATCGAGGAGAAGGCTATGGGTGATAATGGGCAGCGATTTCCGCCCGATGAGGATGAACTGAACCGGCGGATTCAAGAAACCAGTCGGATGTTACGCGATGGCTTGAACGAGGTAGGTGGGCGGCTGCGCCAGGCGTTCGGTCGCCTGAATGAGTTGTGGGAAGAGAGCGCCCCGTTTACGCCGTCTCGCCTGACGGGCAGCCGCGAGGAAGAATATGTGCGCGGGCTGGCAAAGAAGTGGGCAACTCAGGATTTTCTGGTGACGCCCGATCTGAGCGAGAATATGGCGATTCGCTCGTGGGAACATGACGATCTTTGGGAAGTTTCGGTTCAGACGCGCTGGGAGGCGCGTCGTTTCGAGGTCAGCACAGAGCCGTATACCGGAACGCAGCCGGTAAATGCCGGGCGCATCTTGCCGGTCTGGGACTACGAACTGGCTCCAGTGCAGGACTTGCGCTCTCAGGTGGTGCGCGAGCGTGTGCCGGAAGGAGACGAGTTGGCGCTGTGCCTTTCCTGCAATGGCAGCGGGCGCGCCCCCTGTTCCAATTGCAGTGGGCGCGGCTGGCTGGTATGCAGCGATTGTAAGGGGCGAACGAAGCTGCGCTGCCCACGCTGCAAAGGCAAGGCTATTATTCCCGATTGGGCGCAGAAGCGACCAAGCAAGGGATTTGTACAGGATCAGGCCGAAAAGCTGGCGTCATCAATGGCTGATCGCGCCAGCGACGTGATGGACACGGTACGCCAGTATGTGCCGCTGCCCGACCAGGGGCCGCATTCAGGCGCGCTCCCCAAGGGGATGATTCCCTGCCCCGACTGTGTTGAGGGCGAGATTGATTGTACCTGTGGCAATGGCAAACGTGTCTGCGCGGTCTGCCAGGGGTCGAAAAACGCGGCTTGTCCGGTCTGTAAGGGGTCGGGCAAGGTGATTCGCCATCGGGAGATTGTGCGCCGCTTTGATGTGCGCCCCTTTACACAGGCGTTTGGCGAGAGTCCGATTCCGATGCGCTTCCTGCGCGGAGCCGAGGGTGAGGTGATCGCCACCATCGAAACCCAGGAGGCGCTGGATAAGCCCGCGCCGCCAGAGGGCGTGCCTGAGCAGGTCTGGAGCATGGCCCAGGAGGCCGCGCGCGCCAACCAACAGAGCATCGCGCCCGATGAGCGCGCGACGCGGCAAGTAGTTGAATTGATGCGCGTGCCGGTGGTGAAGGTCATCTATGGCTATGGGGATGAGCCGTTTGTCTTCTATGCCTTTGGCTCGGAGGGCAAAGAGAAGTTTTATGCGGAGAGCTTCCCCCCACGCTGGAAGCGTGTGGAGCGCTTTGTGCGCTCGATAGCTCAGGAGATTATCCCGCCATCTTCAACAGGCGCCCAGGTGAGCGATCTGGAGAGCTATCGCCAGGCCCGCGAGGGCAGCGGGCGACAGCGCATTCCAGTAGAGATGCCGCCTGTGACGGTCAAGGAAGATCAGCATCCGGGCGAGCCAGACGCTTCGACAGCCGCGCCAGAGAGTCAGCCTGCTGATCAGCCCGAAGGCAAAGACAAAGGGCCAAGCCCCGCGCCAGAAAACGATGATACTAAGCCCGACTGATGGGTGCTCATGCGATAGGCGGATTCGATACGCCCCTTCAGGAATGCCTGGGTTCCTGGCGCTTGAGGGGGCGGAGATTTTTCGTAGCGTATTTGAGTTTGAGCGCCGCTGCTCGCGTTGGAACTTGCTGGCGCTGCAACTGCTGCGCCTGGGCCTGTGCCTCTTCCGCCAGGTCTTTCTGATCGGCATCCCACAGACGACGCGCCGCTGTGTTCAGCAGCGCGCTGGCGCCCGTGTGGTCCCCCTGGTTGATATGCTCGCGCGCTTTGTTCTGAATGCGGTAGGCGGTCGCGCGCTCGATAGCATGCTTGACCTTGGGGGGTATGGTCAGACTGGTCGGCGGCATCGTTTCCACGAAATCAACGGCGATCTGCTCGCTTTTGCGCTGGCCGAACAGCTTTGCGCTGGGGATGTCGTACTGCGCCTCCAGGCGCCCCAGGATGTAATGGCCCCTGGCGTTGGCAGGCAAGAGAATCTCCCACAGAAGCGCCAGCGCGCACTCCTGACCGAAGGCGGGGACATTGCCAATATCAAGGTGCGCTTCAGGCGCCAGCCTCCAGCGTTGGTTGGCTGGCGCGGCGTCTGTCAGCGTGCTAATATCGGGAATCACCCGCGTTACGCGGTGGACGCGAACGTTGCCTTCTAAGAGCATCGCCAGCTTGACGTTCGTTGCCAGGGTGTTGCGCAGCGCCGCTACGCCCCGCTCCAGCGCCTTGAGAATATCAGGAGCGCCTGCCAGATAATCGGAAGAACCCTCGCTGATGTCAGCGATCCTATCAATCAATTCCTCGTTCCATTCGGCGCCAATGCCCAACGCAGTGATGGCAATCCCCTGTTCGCGCGCTTTCTGGGCCAGCGCCAGGCAGCGTTCTTCATCGCCAAAGGTCTCGCCATCGGTCAACAGGATCAGGTGGCTGACCATAGCGTGCTGCGAGAAACGATCTAATTCTTCCAGTGCTTTTTCCAGCCCCCAGCTTATCTCGGTTCCGCCGCGCTCGCCCAGGCTCTCTACAGTGGCGATCATGACATCGGGGATTTGTTTGTGCTCGGCGCGCACAAGCACTTCGGCGCGGTTGTCGAAGGCGATCACTGAGAGAATATCGCCCGGCTGAAGGCTCTGGATGAGCGAGCGCAGGGCTGATTTGACGGCGCGCAGCTTTTCGCCGCGCATAGAACTGCTGCGATCAATTGCCAGGCAGAGATTCAGCGGCAGCGTTCCGACGACTTCGCCATCCATCATCGGGATCAATTCACTGAGCAAATACATCAGGCGCTCTTCAGGAAAGACCAACGCTTGCTTCTGAGAAAGCGTGCAGTTCAACTCGAAGCCCGGATTGAAGGTAGAAGCAACGCCCAGCCCTTCTCGCCAGGCAAGCGGTGTGGTCCCGGCCCATTTGCCGGGCTTCGGAACGTTAAAGGTTCCATAGCGCCGCTGTGTGCGCATCTGGTCGTATTCTTTGCGTAAGTCCTCCGTTGAGAGGATCTGATAGGCTTCGTAGAGGTTGCGAAAGCGTTCGCTGGCCTTGGGATCGCCGGGCGTCACATCAGGGTGATACAGGCGAGCCAGCGTGCGAAAAGCTTGCTTCACCTCGTCCAGCGTGGCGCCAGGTTTGATACCGAGAGTCGCGTAATAGTCTGGAAACATGCTCTCCCCCACCCCTCCTTTCAACAAGCAATCATCAAGCGAGCGATAAACGTCGAAGATGCATATTACACCCAGGATATATATCATCCAAGATATATATCTAAAATGAACCCTACCAGGAGCCTGACGCTGCTCGCGCCGGAGAGCCGGGCGGGGATTCAGCGATAATTTCAATGAGCAGCGCAGTGCTGTTATCCTTGCCGCCAGCTTCATCAGCCAGCGCAACGAGGCGCGCGGCGCGTGCCGCTGCGGTAGCGCCATCTCTTGAATCAGCCAGGAGGCTGGCAATGGTAGACTCTGCGACGGCGTCCCAAAGGCCATCGCTACAGAGCAGGAGACAGTCCCCGACCTCCAGGGGGCAGCCTATCAGATCAACCTCCAGTTCATCCTGCTGCCCCAGCGCCCGATAGAGCGCGTTGCGCCTGGGGTGGCTGGCCTGGTCGGCTGGGTCGATCTGCCCAAGTCGAATCAGCCGCTGCACATAGGAGTGATCTTCGGTAAGAACAGTCAGGACGCCCCGATTCAAGCGATAGGCGCGGCTGTCACCGACGTGGGCAATCAGCGCCTGCCCATCAAAGATGAGCAGCGCCGTGGCCGTCGTGCCAATGCCTCGGCCCTGGGTATGGACCAGCGTGCGAATCTGGCGATTGGCAGTGCGAAAGCCCTCCACCAGCGCCTCGCGCATCCGTTGTTCGCGTTCCAGCGCGTCTGGCGCCGCTGGTTCTTCTGCTTCCGATACCTCGGACCACTGGAGCAGAGGCAACGCCAGGCGGCGTGTTACCTGGTCCAGCACGCTGCGAATGGCGATCTGGCTGGCAATTTCGCCGCGCGCTTCCCCGCCCATGCCATCTGCGACTACAAAGCAGGCGATCAGAATCGGCTGGCCCTGCCCATCAATCGTTTTCAGCGCCAGTTCGCCCAGCGCGTCCTCGTTGTTGGTTCGCACGCGGCCAACACTGGTTGCGTGACCAGCCAGCGCCGTGAAGGCCAGGGTCGGAGATTGGTTTCCGGGTCGGCCTGATGCCTGAAGTGTTCCCAGGGCTTGCTGACAATCTACGATGACCTGGGCGACAGACTGATAGCTGTGGCTGCTGCCATGCTCACGTATCTTGCCGATAGCCCGCGCCAGCACGCCGCTGTTTTCCCGGGCCTGATCAATTCCCGCCAGTGCGCCCAGCGTGAGGGCCAGGAAATTGGCGTCGCGCTCAAAGAGCAGGCGCGCGTCATCTCCACCGATGCGCACCATCTGGGCGTCTTCCAGGCCGCAAAGGCAGGCTCCGCCAGGCGCCAGGACGATGCTGGCAGGCTGAACGCGCAGGTGGGCCACCCCCTGGCTGTGCAAATAGGCCAGCGCCTCACCGATAGTAATAATCTGGCGCAGAGCCTCCAACGGAGGGAGCGCGCCAATCGGCTGCGCCTGCTGTGGCAGCGCGGTGATAATATAGGCGCGCTCGCCGAGCGCCAGCGCCTCGCGTGGCGCGAGCAAGGCGGGATGCTCCAGCCGGAGCTTCGCCAGCGCCGCTATGGGGCGCTCCTCGCTCGCTGGATATTCGCTGATGTGATACGTTCCGCTGCCCCCTGCGCGGGTATGCGCCAGGTAGCTGTTCCCGTTCGGCCCGCTGCTGAGAAGCCGGTCGATCACATAGCCTCCAATAGCCGCAGCGGCTGGCAGCGGGGGCATCGCTGACGCCTCGGATGCTGAATTGGCTGGATTGTAGGATGGTTCTGACACAGCTTTGCTCCGATGTCCTTACAAGGCGCAGCGCAGGGCGTAGACATGGTGGTCGTTGCTGCCGATATAGAGGACGCCATCACGCACCAGCGGCGACGAGGGTACAGGGCCGCCCGTCTGGAACTTCCAGCGCACCTGGCCGTTGCGCGCATCCAGACAATAGACAGCGCCATCGCTGCATCCAAAATAGACGTAGCCAGCGGCGATGGCTGCCGATGAGGTGATCTGGCCGCCGCTTTGATATTTCCAAATCTGCCGCCCGGTTCTGGCGTCAACGCAGTAGAAGGAGCGGTCCACCGATCCGATATAGACCCGCCCTTCGCTCAGCGTGGGCGCAGCAATGATAAAATCGCCAGTGCGATGCTTCCAGGTCGTCCATCCCAGGGCCGTATCTATGCTGTAGAGGACTCCATCCATAGACCCCACGTAGAGCATGCCATCGCCCATAACGGGGGAGGAGACGACGGCGTATTGGGTGGCGAAGTTCCACTTCTCTCGCCCTGTTGCGGCTTCAATAGCATAGACATGCTCATCATCGGAGCCAATATAGAGTATGCCCTGATGATGAGCCGCCGACGAGCGCACCTCCCGCCAGGTTTTGAACTTCCAGAGCTGGCGGCCTGTGCGCAAATCCAGCGCGTGTACAAACCCATCATCGGAGCCAACCACGACCATATCCTGAACGACACGCGGCGAGGAGCGCACATGGTTCCAGGTGCGATACCTCCAGGCCTCTTTGGTGGTCGCGCCGTTGATAGCGTAGATCTCATGATCTTCTGAGCCAACAATGACTAGATCGCCCACGCAGGCCGGTGTGACGCAGATACCCGCTTCGGTGGGGAACTTCCACTTGAACGCGCCCGTTCCGGCGTCCAGCGCGTACAGGTTATAGTCGTAGGAGCCGATATAAATGGTGTTATGCGCCAGCGCGGGCGACGAACGCACCTCTTCCTCGGTCTTGAAACTCCACAGCAGTGTGGGGCTGGGCGCTGGCGCGCTCGCCTGGCCGAAGGCGCCCTGCGCCCTGCCAGTGCCAGGCCGTTCTATGACAGGCGGGAATGTGACTCCCATCACAGCGCCGCTATTCTCTGCGACGGGCCTGGCCTGCTTTTCCCCGGCAGGAGAGAATTGTGGCCCGCCACCGGTTCGGAAAACGCCAGAAACATTCGGCATCATTCCTGAAGTATTACTGGGCATATCAGTGTGATGGCCGTTCCCATTCAGGGGTGGGCTGCCGGGTGGTTGCAGGGGCGCGCTGGGTATCCGCAGGAGTTGCCCGGTGCCGGTCAGTGAGATGAGATGGAGCGCCTGCTGAATGGCTTCCTTGAGTTCGTAGGCCGATTGCCAGCGTTGATCGCTCTGGTAGGCCAGGCACTTCATAATGATCGCTTCCATCTCTTGAGAGACGTTCGGATTCAGCAGACGGGGTGGCCGTTCGTGGAAGGTAAACGGCGTCTCCAGGCGCGGGTCGCTGGCGGTGAGCAGTTGGTGGAGCATGGCCCCCAGGGCGTAGATGTCGCTGCGCGGGTCTACAAACCCTTTATATTGCTCCGGCGGCGAGTACCCTTCGGTCCCAATCATCGTATCGCGCCGCTCTGGTTGGATAATCTTGGCGATGCCGAAGTCAATCAACATGGTCTGGTTCTGGGGGGTAAGCATCACGTTGGACGGCTTGAGGTCGCGGAAGATTACCGGGAGTGGTCGGAAGTTATGCAGATAGGTCAGCACTTCGCAAATCTGAATGGCCCAGCCTGCCACTAGCTGCTCGTCGAGAAAGCCGTTGGTTTCCATGAGGACATCTTCCAGGTTTTTCCCCTGGATATAATCCAGCACCAGATAGGCGCGATTGGATTCGGCGAAAAAGTCATTGACTTTGGGAATGAGGGGATGATTCAGCGAGGCCAGCAGGTTCGCCTCGCGCTCAAAGTTGCGCATGCGTGTTTGCTGGTCGAGATTATCAGCAAATTTGATGATCATCTCTTTGAGGGCGTCCCATTTGACGGCATCCTTGAAGCGCAGATCGCGCACTCGATAGACCGCGCCCATGCCGCCAATGCCAATGACGCGATTAATCTCATAGCGTTCCTGGATGATGGTGCCTGGGGCCAGCGTTGTCGCCTCGCCCTTCTGAAGGTAGGCAGTAGGATTTGGTTGCTCGTCTTCGGGCATATCGTCACTCATGGAAGTACCCCCCTGAATCTCGGCGCCATTATAGCATAGCTTTGTCCAAACAGACAGGGACCAGTATGCCCGTCTGTTAGATACCCAAAGGCGACAACGCTTGCAGCGCCTGCTGCGCCTGGCGACCAACGGGTCCGTTAAAGTCCAGCACAATGGCTTTGCGCAGATTCAGTTCAGCAGAGCGAAGGTATCCCAGGGTTGCCTGCACAGTGCCCAGATGCATGTGTAGCGCTGCGTTTGTGGGGGCAAGATTGGCCGCCTGTATAAAGGCGCTCATAGCATCGGGGTAGGCGCGCACGGCTTGCTGGATGCGCCCCAGGGTATCATAAGCCAGCCCGTTGGTGGGGTCAAGCACGATGGCTAGTCGGGCTGCGGCCAGCGCCGTTCCCTGATCTAACCCGATCTGGTGGTTGACATAGAAATTTGCCAGCAGCAGGCTGAAGCGTGGGTCGCCTCCGGCGTTAGCGGCGGCCTGGCGCAGAGCAAGCTCGGCTCCAGGCAGATCCCTGAGTTGTTCAGCGATAGCGCCGCGTGTGGCCCATAGGGCAGGATTTCGCGGGTCGGCGCTGAGTCCCTGCTCAAGATCGTGAATGGCGCTGCTATAGCGCCCATCCGCGAGGTCCAGCAGGCTGAGGGTATAGCTGGCAAAGCTGTTGCCTGGGTCCAGCGCCACTGCCCGGTTTTCTTCTTGTCGCGCCTGGCCTGACGATCCGGCCTGAAGATAGGTCCAGCCAAGATAGGCGTGCGCGGCGGCATCCTTTGGGGCGAGCGCGACGGCTTGCTTAAGCGGCGCTGTCGCCAGCCCTGGAAAGTTGTTTTTGATGTAGGCGAACCCGACCAGCTTCTCGCTCGCGGCGCTGCCGTTCCATTGATCGATCACTTGCAGAAATTGCTGCGCTGCATCGCGCCAAGCCCCGTCGTCGGTCTGCTCCAGGGCAGCCTCGAACGCCTGGCGCGCGCCAGCCCGGTCGCCTCGCGCCAGGCGCAGCACGCCCAGGTGATACTGCGCCAGCGCATCGCTGCCCGGCAGGGCGGCAAATTGCGTTTCGGCATCCTGCCAGCGGCCCTGCTGCTCGTAGAACAGCCCCAGCCGCTGGCGCGCCCGCACCTGGGCCGCCACCGGGTTCAGACGGGCGGCCTGAAGCCAGGCATGTTCGGCGTCTTGCAAGTGTCCCTGATCCTGGGCGACATCGCCCAACGTGAGCCAGATGTCGGCGTTGTCATTTGCCAGGGTGCGCGCGGTCTCCAGTTCGCTCTGGACCAGAGCGTCCCGATGCTCCAGCAGATGCAGGCGAGCGAGGTCCAACAATGGTTGGAAATCATCCGGCGCAATGAGCGCGGCCTGCTGAAAGAATGATTCGGCGCGCCAGTATTCTTGCTGACCCTGCGCGGCCAGACCGGCCTGCAAGATGGTTTCTTCGGTTGGAGCCTGGGCCGCGCTGCCAAACGCCAGCAGCACGAGGGCGATGAGCGTGAAGCGCGTCGCCCAGACATCAGTCATTGCCAGCCGCTCCTGCCAGGCGGGGGTTTTCAAGAGCTTGAGCAGGTTCTTCATGGAGCGTTCCTCAGTGCTTAGAATGCCTCACACAACCGACGGGTGGCCCCACCCCTGCCGCCTGGAAGGACGGCGCTCCAACCCCGCCCCTGCTCGTGCGGAGGTTGTGTGAGGCGCTCTTAAGACGATCCCTGAGCATGATAGAGATAAGCACTGGCTCAGTCAAGCAAAGAGGACTTTTTGGTTCCACCAAAAACCGGCGGGCGCCTGTAGCGCCGCCTTCCAGGCGGCCAGACGACGAGCCGCCTGGAAGGCGGCGCTACAAGTATAATTATCCTTTGTAGGTCAAGACCCGCCCCCACAAACTCTTCGTCCCCCAGATGCCTGAGCGCAAACACTCAAGCTGGACGATCTGGCTGTGGTCAACGAAGAGATTGACCTCCGGGCCATAGTTCTTGATATACCAGGCAAACACCTCCGGGTCTGCTGCCTCAAACATCACTTTCTCCAGCCCCAGCGCGCCGATGATTTTAGCGGCTGCGTCGGTGCGCCAGGTTTTTACATTTTCGGTAATCCCCTCGGACTCGATCATAATCATGTAAGCCCCGGCCTCCAGAAAACGCCTGGCCTGGCCGATGGCCCATTCGACATCGCGGGTACCTTCGGCCTCAAGTTCTTCAGCGGCGCTGGCGCCCCCCGCGCCAAACTGGATGCCGACCTCCGGCTTGGCCTTCAGCCCTGCCTGCTGGACTTGCTCCACCAGCCGCAGCCAGTCGTCAACCGGGATCGTAATAAATCCGCTGGAGATTTCTACAATATCAAATCCCACCTTGCGGCACTCCTCGATATAGCGGTGGACGGCTTCGCGCCCCTGGGTGAGTACATGCTCGATAAACCCACCTGTAGATACCAGAACATCGTGGCGATGCGCCACCTCGATAATCTCCTTCAGGGCGTTGGGCGGCATCAGCGTGAAAGAGCCACCCGCGAACTTCAACGAATCCACGTAAGCCCCCATCGTTTCCAACACGTCCTCCAGGTAGCGTTTCCCCATCGGCGTGTAGTAGGGGCCGCGAATCTCTGTCACGCCGCGACTACGGGGCTTTGCCTCGCGCTGGTTCATCTGGATGAATGAAAAACCACGATCACTCATGCTTGTTCCTCGCTTTCGCTAAAAGCGTCGTCAACTGTCCTACAGGTACGGTTTCCAGATGGCTGACCGTCTCTACAATGGATTGTTGTAATCGCTCGTCGGCAAAAGGGGCTGCCAGGCGCGCGAACTTCATAGCCGCTTTCTCCCAGGACATCGGGCGTGTATAAAACCCCTCGTAGTCGCGCTGCTCGATGCTCGGCGTCTGCCCATCCTTGAGGAAGACGCGAATGCGACACGGCATCTCCTGGGGAAAACGCCTGCTCAATGCCTCGTCGGGCCGGACGATTACCCTGCGCAGCAACGCCTGAACATCGCCACGCAGAATCCGCTCCGGCGTGTACTGCTTCGGTGTCACCTCTCCATCCAGCAGCGCAGCCGCAACCATATATGGAAGGCTGTGGTCGGCTTCTTCTTTGGTGCGAACCTGCTGCTTATCGCCTTCCTCGCCTCCGCCGATGATGTGGTAGGCGACATCGAAAATAGCAATCTCGATGCGCTCGATCTCTTCGGGGCGCATCTGCTGGGACGCTGCGAGAGTCAGGATGCCCTCCAGCGCAGATTGCGAATGGATTTCGGCGTTGTATTGCTTGAGGATCGTGTGGGTGACGCGCTCCAAGCCTTCGCGCTGCCAATCAACGGTAAATGGTCCGGCGATAGCGTCTATGAAACCCTTGTTGCCCTCGAAGACCTCCAGCGGGCCGGTAATCCCCTGCATCGCCAAGAAGGCCGCGTGCGTGGCCCCAAGGACGGTATTGGGGTAGGCCAGCCCCTTCCAGTTGGAGAGCCTGCCGGTACGGGTGACGCGCAGCGCGTTGTAGGCTGTGCCACTGATGGCAACCGCGTGAGCGATCTGCTGCTGGTCGAGACCCAGGGCTTTTGCTACGCCAGCAGCGGCGGCATAAGCCCCCTGCGTGGTGTGATCGAATCCCCTGGTGCGCACCGGCGCCACCTCGGAAAGCGTGCATTGCACCTGATACGCCACTGCCAGCGCGGTCAGAAACTCCTTGCCTGTGTTTCCCGCATACTCACTTGCCGCCAGCACCCCGCCCAGGTTGTCGCTGGGATGGCACGTTTCCCCCCTGGCAAGATAGCTGTCGTTGTAGTCGAGGTAGCGCACCAGGGCAGCATTCAAGAAAGCGGCCCGATCAGGCGCTGTCTTGCCGCCGCCGATCAAGGTGGCAAGCGGAGCGCCCCCAAAGAGCGCGACCTGCCTGCGCAGCCGCTGAATTGGCGGGCCATCGAGCGCCCCAAGCGCGCAGCCCAGTGCGTCCAGGACGCGAATCTTGAGTTGTCGGCGGGCCGCTTCCGACAGGTCTTCATAAGTTGCCCGCGCCACGAAGGCGGCAAGCTGCTCAACCTGAGTCATCGTTTTCCCCTCTCTCTTCAGCATGCTCATCAGAGCGTGGTAACTGCTGCTCTCGCCCGGCAAACCCCAGATCATACGAGGTACGCCTGGCTGTTTCGCAGACGAATGGGGTGTAGCGCGCGCGCTGGGCTTCTTCCAGGCGCGCGGACGGCGCTACCAACGCCACTGCCCCCGCTGCCTGACCATCGGCAGCGAAGATCGGGGCCGCAATCGCCGCGACACCCGCGATGCGCTCGCCCTCGCTCGTTGCCCATCCGGCGCTGCGCACCCGTTCCAATTCGGCGGCGAATTGCTGGAGATCAAAGGGCCGGGTGTTTCCAAACCGGGCCGCGCTTGCTGCCGCCAGGGCGTCGCGCTCTGGCGGGGAAAGCCAGGCGAGCAGCACTTTTCCGGCGGCCCCCCGATGCAAGGGCAGGGGCGTTCCTACCTCTGCAAAGGGCCGCAGATTATGAGGGCTGCTCACGACCTCGATGACGAGCCGCGTGTCTTCGTGGCGCAGATGGAGTTCGGCATTTTCTCCGGTCTGCTCATTCAGCCACTTCAGATGGCGCAGCGCCTGGCGACGCACATCGCTCCCTTCAAGAGCCAGCATGCCCAGGCGCGCAAGAGTCATGCCCAGGCAAAAACGCTGTCCGTCTTTCATGAGCAGCCCATGATCGCAGAGCGCCTGAGCCAGCCGATAGACGGTTGGCAGCGGCAGAGCTGTGCGCGCGGCGATCTCAAGCGGGGAGAGCGTAAGGTCTCCGCGTGGGAAGGCCAGCAGGATCGCCACCGCCTTATCCAACACGCCGACTTTGGTTTCGCGTGTATTGGGGTCGTCCATAGCGCCTTGCCTACTCAGGTGTTCCATATATTGGAATACTATCTACTATGTGGAAGTATTACAATTATAGCATGGCTTCTCTTGAGAGTCAAGGCTCTGGATGGCGTGAGTTTCACCACCTATCGGGGGTTGCCATTTGTAGCGCCGCCCCCCTTCGGGAAGGGCCGCTTGCCTCCCCCTACGGGGAGCGGCCCTTGCGGGAACTGGGGCGCGGCCATTCTCGCTCGGCTGCGCCTCGCTCGCGCGTCCCTCCTGGCGGCTCAACGCTGGCCTGCTGGTGCGTTGGCTCGGAGGGCGAACGCTCGCCCTGGCGCAGCGTTGGCCGCCTGGAAGGCGGCGCTACAAGTACCATGCCTCGCTTGCCAACACCTCATTTTTGCTAGAACTGATGGCGTGCGATATGCGAGCGTATCCCCTGGTGAGGAGGGCAGAAGCGATGAGTCAAGTTGGTAACGTACAGGTCAAGATCAAGCGTGTCTATGATCCGCCAGCCGTAGAAGACGGGCAGAGAGTGCTGATAGATCGCCTCTGGCCGCGCGGGCTGAAACGCGAAGACGCCCGGTTGGATGAATGGCTGCGTGATATTGCCCCCAGCGACGATCTGCGCCGCTGGTTTGGGCATGATCCGGCGCGCTGGGAAGCGTTTCAGGCGCGCTACCGCCGCGAACTGGCGGATGCTGAGCGTCAGGCGGCGCTGGAGAAGCTGCGCGAGCGGGTGCGGCGCGGCCCATTGACGCTGCTCTTTGCGGCGAAAGACGCTGAACATTGCAACGCTCAGGTCTTGCGCAGCCTGCTGGAAGAGGAGCAGGCTGGCGCTGGTTGACCTGGCTCTGCGAAGCGTCGCAGGCTGGAGCGAGGAGAGGGCGCTACACGACGCTCAACTGGTGAAGGTGAAGCTGGCTATCATCTGCGTAAAGACGGATGAAGGCTGTCCCTTCACCGCGTTGATCTGAAAGATGTAGAGGATGTCAGGGCCGTCCGAAACCCAATAGCCGTCTTTGTTCTGTGATGGGCAGATGGCTTCTAGCGCGTCGCGGCCTCCTACCGTGGTTGCGCGCGTGGCGGGGTCGGAGCAGGCCGGGCCTGTCGTGTGTTGTTGGTCCTGGGTGTAATACTGCAAGGGTGAAAGCTGCGACGGGTTCGAGAGGGGCAGCACCTCGATTTTCAGCAGCGGCGCGTTGACGGCCATCAGGTCCGGGCGCTGCTGCGGGTTCCAGTTCCAGACATCGAAGTCCCCTGATGCGATCCAATTGGCGGGATATTGAATCGTGTAGTGATACCGGGCGCTTGTGTGCGTGGCCCAGCCCTGCGGTGGGATCGGCGTCGGTTGGGGCGGCGGTGGCGGCAGGGTCGGCGTGGGAGTCGGCGTATGGGTTGGTGTCAGGGTGCGGACGAGTGTTAGTGTTGCAGCAGGCGCGCTTGCAACGGGGCTGGCGCTGCTGCACCCCGCAAGCAGGGCGCTGGACACCAGACAGATCAAGAGGAGGCAGGCGTTCCTGCCCTTGCTGGACATCATGTCAATACTCCTTTTCAATCTTTTCAATCGCCAACCTGCTCAGCGGATTGAAGGGAAGCGTGCCAGCGCCCCAGGAAATCTCCCAGGATGGAATCGAAGGCGTCGGGAACCTGGCGCGAGGGATGGTGGCGAACGTTGGGCAGCATCACCAGTTCGGCGTCTTGAATCAATCGCTGCAACACGACGGCGCTCTGCGCGGGCAGCAAGGGATCGCGCAGACCCCAGATAATCAATGTGGGGCAGCGAATGAGACGCAGATCAGGCCGAACATCGCACGCCAGCGCCTCGTCCATCGCCTGCCAGACTGCCAGTGCCTGCACGCGGCGTGGGTCGCCGTAGCGGCTGGTATAGCGCGCGTTCTGGCGATTGGTAAAGCCCAATCCGGCGCTCATCACTGCCCGCAGGAAAGGGCGCTGCATGGGCAGCCCCGCCGCATTCACCAGGACCAGGCGGTCTATTAGCTGCGGCTCGGCTGCCGCCAGCATGATCGCCAGCGCGCCGCCCATCGAATGCCCGACGATGGTAGCCGGGGGCATCTTCAGCGAGCGCATCCAGGCGCCCAGCAGCGCCGCGATCTCGCGCAGCCGCCAGGGCAGCCGCGCCGGACTCTGGCCGTGTCCTGGGATGTCGGGCGCGTAGAGCCGGTAGTGGGGGCTGAAGAGGTCGAGGGCGCGCTCCCACGCGCCCGAAGAGTTCCACAAGCCGTGTAGGAAGACGACAGGCTGCCCATTGCCCGCCACTCGATAGGCCAGTTCCTGCCGATAGGGCGCGGGCAGCCAGGAACGAATGATTCTCTGGCTGTGCTGCTCTTCAGGGGGAAACGCTGCGGCCATCACGCTCTCCAAGGCTCCGGGATACTCTTCAGAGAGAGGCGGCTTTTGCCACTTCTCTCTGAAGAGTATAGGGCGCGGCGCTGGCGGCTGTCAAAGATCGCCTGGGCGGGGCGCTCAATCGCCCACCTGTTCTGCCTGCGCCGGGCGTTCTGCCAGGGCTTCTGCTGGCGCGACGCCCTGCATGGTGGTATGTGCCAGCCAGCGCACGACGGAGGCGAGGTCGCCGGTTTGCTCATAGATGGCAAGCTGGCGGTCTGCGCCTGTGCCTTCCTGGCTCTCAAGCAACCGACGCAGGCAGTTCATCTCCTGGCGGCTGCCCAGATCATCAATCACCTCATCAACGAAATCCAGCAGTTCATGAATAGCCTCTCGCGTGGGGATTTCGCGCTGGTTGGGGAAATCAATCAGCTTGCCATCCAGGCCGTAGCGCGCGGCGCGCCATTTGTTTTCGTTGAGCAGCGCCGTCGGATAGAGATGCACGCTTCGATTGTGGGCGCGCATCCAGTCCAGCCTGGCGACCAGCGCCTGGAACAGCGCGGCCAGCGCAATCGTCTCATCGAACGTGGCAGGCATATCGCAGACGCGAAACTCCAGCGTCTGATGAAAGGGATGCGGGCGCAAGTCCCACCAGATTTTCTTGCCATCGTCAATGCAGTTCGTGGTGACGAGCGTATTGACGAAGCGCTCGAATTCGCCATAAGACGGATAAATATCGGGCAGGCCACTGCGCGGGAAACGCTGCCAGACGGTGGTGCGGAACGACTTATAGCCGGTGTTGCGCCCCTGCCAGAAGGGAGAATTGGCCGAAAGCGCCAGCACGTGCGGGATATAGTTCCGCGCCTGATTCATGATCTCGATCAGGTGATTGCGGTCTTCGATGCCAATGTGGACGTGCAATCCAAAGATGAGAATGGAGCGCGCGACGTCTTGTAGCTGCTCGTCAAGCTCTTCGTAGCGGGGATGATCGGTGCGGTCTTGCTCCTGCCAGTCGTCAATGGGATGGGCGCCAGCCGAGAGCAGCCGCATGCCCAGAGACTCGGCCATCTTTGCTACCTGCGTTCGCAGATAGAGGGCTTCGGCTCGGCCAGCGGCAATGCTGGGGCAGACGCCAGTGATCGTTTCGGCGGTGCATTGCAAGAACTCGGCTTTGACCTGATCGCCTAGCTGCTCTTTGGTCAGCGCCATCAGCGGCACAATCCCTGATCGCAAACTTCCGGTAACGGCGTCTACAAGTTGAAACTCTTCCTCAATCCCCAACGTATACTTGCCAGGCATGCGGTAAAACCCTCCTTATGAGGAGCGCGCTGCTCGTGATCTCCCCGGAATGCTGGCCGCTGTCTCCCGAACAGCGACTAAGCGGTGATAGACGAGGCTGGGACGCCCTCCGGTTGAGCAAAGCTCATCTGGTGAAAACACGCTTGCTACTGACGCTGCTACTCACACGACAGGCGGCTCGATCAGGCTGGCCGCCACGAGCGTTGGATGCGTTGGCGTATCGGAGTGTACAAAAATGCCGCGCTCAACCAGGGGCGCGGCACGAGGACAGGCGTCAGCATCAGGAAGATTACGTGAGGCCAACGCCAGGAAAAGAAGAGTGAACCGTGACGGTTCCGGCTGGTCATGTCTGGCTCCTGGGAAGATGGGGAAGCAAAACCGCGCTCCCGACACGCGCTACAGACTGAATCGCCTGCGTGGCCTCGTTGCCAGCATGCAACAACCGTTGGAATTACAGCATAGCTGATCGATGGGCGAATGTCAATAGCTATCTAACAGCAGGTCCGTCTGGACGTTGTTCTCATCCGGGCCGGCGTCGCTTTCATCCTCAGTTTCTTCTGGTTCGCGTTCGCTGAGCTGCGCCTCCAGTTCATCCTGAGCGAGATCAGCCAGCGTTTCCACCAGACGCGGCGGCCCCTGGTCGGGAATCAGGATGAAAGTGCCGGGCCAGCGCTGCGGGCGGTAATCGGGTCGGCGCGCTTTGCCGTCATCATAGAGCCAGGAGCCGCAGTTCATTGCCGCCACCTCTTGCCCGCGCATCTTCACTCTCCAGCGATCAAGGCTGTCGCCCTCTTCGAGTGGCCCTGGGCGGTGCGTGTGGCCGAAGATGACATAGCGCATGCCGTCAGGCAGATAGGGGGCCAACTCCTCCAGGCTCAGGTTGAAGGCGTGGATGGTCGCCTCTGCCTGGGCCTCGCGGGCGGGCGAAGTCAGGCTAAGGCCGCCTTTGACGATGCGGTTCGCCAGCGTTTCTGCCAGCGCCACGCCCACCCTGCCGCCAACCGAGGCTGCCCCACGCAGGGCGGCCCGGCGAATCTGGCGCAGGCGGGTGCTGGGAGGCGCTCCGCCGCGCAGCCGCTCGTAGATGCGGCTCTGCATCTGGCCCCCACCTGGCGATTGCCCAATCCAGTGGAGCAGTTCGTATTGCGGGCGCAGAATGGCTTCGTAGAGATCGGGCGAGAAGCCGTCCACCGTCTGGCCTGCCGCTGCGATGCTTGCCTGCACCAGACTCAGCAGCCGAGCCGGAGCCGCGCCAAGATGCAGGTCCAGGTAATGGCCGTGTATCAGAAAAATGGGGCCTTCGGAGGATTCAAGAGTGTCATAGAAATAAGCGAAGCGTACATCCACCGGGCCGCCGATGATGCGGGCAAGCTGGCGCGACAGAAAAAAATCCGGTGGCGCGACCACCTGCCTGAGTGTAAATGGTTCGCCCGCCTCGATGGCCCGTTCCTGTTCGCTTTCGATCAGCCGCACAGCATAATGATGATCGTGGTTGCCGGGAATATAGGTGACGCGCGGATGTCTGGCCCCGCGCAGCGCGTCGCCCAGCATGCTCAGGAACGGGGTGGAGATGAGCAGCGCGTCTTCCAACTGCTGGAAACGAAGATCAAGAATGTCGCCGAGCAAGACGATATGGTCAACGCCATCAAGCTGCTCGCGCAGCAGGTCACAAAAGAAGGGATAGCGCAGCAGGTCATCGCCATGCGCCGCGCCAAGGTGCAGGTCCGAGAGTATCGCGGTAGCCAAAGGTTCCCTCCAGGGGTTAGTCGCTGAAAAAGACCGATGCAGCGCAGGTCGTGCTGTTCTGCTTTTCAGTATACGCTCTGGTATTCATCGGGGCAAATGATCCCTACAGGGCATCTGGCAAAGCATCTCGCAAAAACAAGGCCGGATTGCCCGGTTTCTGTCGCTTGATCTGTCTTGCTCAGGCGGCCTGGTGGGCGGTCTGCGGGAGCGATTTGCCCCGGCTGAGCGAGGTAATGATGCCCAGCACAGCGAAGAGCGTGGCAGCCCAGTAGCAGATGCGGAATGCGGCGATCACCGCGTCCACGCCGCTCTGGGTCGTTTCGCCGGTCAGGGCAAGTTGGAGAAAGGCGTTATAGGGCATAAAGCTGACGAAGACCGCGCCGGTAATGCCGATGCCCAGCATCGTACCCAGGTTGCGCATCGTACCCAGCACCGCCGAGGCGATGCCGCGACGTGTCGAGGGGGCCGAACTCATAACCGCGCTGTTATTTGGCGATTGGAAGAGGCCCATGCCCAGCCCCAGCACGACGAGCCGGACGGCAACGTCGCCATAGGTCGAATGGATGCCCAGGGTACTCATCCAGAGCAGGCTCAGCGCCGAAAGGGCCATGCCAATAGTCCCAAGGGTGCGCGAGCCAAGCCGGTCAGAGAGCCAGCCGCTGATCGGCGCGACAATCAGCATCGTCAGCGGGTAGGGAGTCAGCAGAACGGCGGAGAGAAAGAGCGAGTAGTGCAATACATCTTCGAGGTAGAAGGGCATCAAGAAGAGGACGGCGATCATGCCCATTGAAGCGAGGGCGGCGGAGAGGTTTGCCATCGTGAAGAGGCGATGCTGAAATAGGCGCAGGTGAAGCAGCGGCGCTGGCGCGACAAGCTGACGCCCAATGAAGAGCGCGGCGGTCACGAGAAAGATGGCAAGCGTTCCGAGCATTCGCGCCGAACTCCAGCCATAGAGCGGACCGAGCGAGACAAAGTACAGCAGCGCCGACAGGCTGATCGCCAGCAGGACAGCGCCGATCCAATCAAAGCCTTCTCGCCCGGTGTTCTGCCGCGCGCCAATTTCGCTGTGCAGGTACAGCGCGGCCAGCACTAGCCCGATGGCGGCGAAAGGCACGTTGAACCAGAAAGCCCAATGCCAGTTGATCGCATCTGTCAGCAGCCCGCCAACAATGGGGCCAAGGGTGGTGCCCACCGAGAAGGTCGCCGAGGCAATGCCCAGCGCGCGGCCCAGTTCTCGTTTGGGGAAGGTATGGGTGATAATCGCGGAGGTATTAGCCATCAACAACGCGCCGCCGATGCCCTGCACGAAGCGCGCCGCGATAAGCACCCAGACGTTACCTGCCAGCGCGCACAGCGTGGAGCCTAGCCCGAAGATGAGGTAGCCCAGCACGTAGATGCGTTTGTTGCCGATCAGGTCGGCCAATCGTCCGACGCTGAGCAAGAGAACGGCAGAAGCCAGCACATAAGCCAGCATTACCCAGAGAATGTTGATAAGATCGGTATGCAGGTCTGCTTGCAGGGTGGGCAGGATGATAATCAGACTGGCGGAGTTGAGCGCGGCCATGAAGCCGCCAACGCCCACAACGGCCATGACCAGCCACTTCCTGGCGGTGGGATCGCCTGCCGATTCATCGAACGTTGTCTCTGGCTTGCTCAGGTTGACGCTGGCGGCGCTGCCGCTCTTTGCTGACGCAAGAGCCTCCTCCTGGTGTGTGCGCATTGATCTTCTACCTCGTTTGCCTGGGGTGTCTTCTGCTGGTCTGCTGAAGGCCCATCACCTTGACGTGAACGGAAAGGATATGGCATTATTCTACCACACCGGCAAGAGCAGGTCAACAGGTCATCGTGTGGAGGTTCCACCAATTATCGGGGGCTGCCACTGGTAGCGCCGCCGTCTCGGCGGCTGGACGCTGCGCCAGGGCGAGCGTTCGCCCTCCGGGCCACGGCGCCAGCAGGCCAACGCTGGCCGCCGGGACGGCGGCGCTACAGGTACACCGCCCCGCAGCCCCTGCCGCCGGGACGGCGGCGCTACAAGTGGCCCCGCTTTTTGGCAGAACCTCGTGTGGAACAGCGCGCTCAAATTGACGTTGACGTAACCGCATGATACGCTAGGCATCAAGTGAAGGGGCGCGCCAGTGTTTGTGCAGGGGTCCAGGGAAGTAGAGGCCGGATGTCAATCATCATCCGGCGGTTCAGGGAGGTGGAAAATGCCTGCCATGTCGTCAACTCCATCGGATAAAACCGTATCACCGGATAGGCCAGCCGAGGGTCAAAGACCAAAATATCGAATCGAGCAGGTGGCGGATCGCCTGCAAACCACCAGGCGTACTTTACGCTATTACGAAGAAATCGGCCTGCTGCCGCCAGCCGAGCGCACCGAAGGGGGGTATCGTCTCTACAGCGAAGATGATATTGCTCGCCTGGAGCGCATCCAGCGGCTTAAAGACCTGCTGGGCTTTTCGCTGGCGGAGATTCGTGAACTGCTCCAGGCCGATGATGAGCGCGGGTTGGTTCGCGTGGCCTTTCAGCACGAGACCGATCCAGCCGTCAAGCTGAAGCATATCGAGGAGGCGGAACGGCTCAGCCGCCAGCAATTAGGGGTGGTGGAACATAAAATTGCCGGGCTGGAGAAGATGCGGGACGATATTCTAGAGCGCCTGGAACACTATACCCGGCATCGCCAGGAACTGCACGACGCCCTTGAGGGGAGCGCGGCGTCTCCTGAACAAGCCGCAAATAATCCTTGACGTGTGAGGAGCAACCAGTGAAGCAGCGAATAGGTTTTATCGGCCTGGGGCTGATGGGCAAGCCGATGGCGCGCAATCTGATGAAGGCGGGCTTCCCGCTGACCATCTACGCGCGCCATCCAGAAAAGGTGCAAGACCTCGTTTCAGAGGGCGCGACGCCGGTTACTTCCAGCCGCGCGGTGGGCGAAGCGTCGGACGTGGTGATTACCATGCTGCCCAATTCGCCAGAGGTCGAAGAAGTCGTTTTCGACGAGGCGGGCGTGCTGGCGGGCGCGGGCGCGCGAGTGGGCATGACGATCATAGATATGAGTACGATTGCGCCGGACGCCTCGCGGGACTTCGCCCGGCGCGCTGCTGAGCGCGGCGTAGCCTTTCTGGATGCGCCGGTAAGCGGCGGCTCAACCGGCGCGGAAGCCGGCACGCTCAGCATCATGGTGGGCGGCGATCAACAGGTGTTCGAGGCGTGCCGCCCGATCCTTGAGGCGATGGGCAGCCGGGAAAAAATCTTCTACGTCGGGCCGAGCGGGTCGGGCGAGGTGGTGAAGCTTGCCAACAACCTGCTCTGCGGGGCGATTGCCGCCGCCTCTGCCGAAGCGATGGTGCTGGGCGTGAAGGCGGGCGTGGATGTGGAGTCGTTGGCAAAGATTATTGGCGTCAGCAGCGGCGCAAGCTGGCAGTTGAGTACAGTCTTTCCTTTGCGCGTCTATAACGGCTCGTTTCAGCCTGGGTTTATGACCGATCTACTCTATAAAGACCTGGGGCTGGCGCTGGACCTGGGCGCGGCCAATGGCGTGCCGCTGGAACTGGCCGCGCTCACCCGCGAGATGTATGCGCGCGCCCGCGAGGCGGGCTATGGCCGGTCTGATTATTCAGCGGTCATCAAACTGCTGGAGGAGCAGGCTGGAGCCGAGGTCCGTACCCACCCGAAAAGCTAATCGCTGTTTTTGCGGGCAAGAAGCTGGAAGAAACGCGCCAGCAGATAATACGGATATGTGTCGCTCAGAGCGATCTCAAGCTGCTCAAGCTGTGCTTAGAATGCCTCACACAACCGACGGTTGGCCCCACCCCTGCCGCCTGGAAGGACGGCGCTGCAACCCCGCCCCTGCTCGTGCGGAGGTTGTGTGAGGCACTCTTAGTAGCCGGTTGCTATGGGGATGAGGCTCTGCGCGTAGACCATCATGACGACCAGAAAGGCGGCCAGCCCAAAGTAAGCAATGCTGATAAAGATTTTGGTACCCAGCGGTACCTGATAGTAGCTCTGCTGCGATTGGTTTGGGTGGCGAAGCTGGCTGAAGATGGTGAACGCGGAGAGGCCCACGATGAAGAGTAGAAAGATATTAAAGCGCAGGAAAAGCAGCCCGACCAGCAGCACCAATCCAAGCAGCCACACCTTGCGCGAAATAGCCCCCACGATGCGCCCACCGTCCAGCGGGCTGACGGGGATCAGGTTGAACAGGTTGATGAAGAAACCGAAATAAGCCAGCGCGGGCCAGAGGCCGCTCTGGCTGCCCAAAAAGTGGGGGATGAAGCAGAGCAGCGCGGCAATCGTCCCAAGGATTGGTCCGGCGATGGCGATTTCCGCCTCATCTTTGGCATTGCGCGGCATAGCCTTCATGGCGACAAACGCACCCATCAGGGGAATAAAGATGGGCGCGCTGGCAGGCACGCCCTTTGCTCGCAAGACCAATACATGTCCCATCTCGTGCAGGAAGAGCAGGAAGATGATGCCAATCGCAAACTGCCAGCCAAACGCGGCGGCGTAGACCGCCAGGCTGATGACGATGGAGAAGACTGAGCCAAACTTGAAGAAGGCAAAGGCATATTTCAGCCCGCCCAGAATGGCCGCGCCAAACTTCAGCAGCACGCCCAGGATGCCGATGCCAGCGCCGCCACCGGCTTTGACCCATTTGCTGCGCTTGTTGGGCTGATCGTAGCGAATATCGGTCAGTTGATTGGTAGGCGTCTCACCGTAATAGTCAGGGGTCAGATAGCCGGGCTGCGCTGGCCTGGGGCCTGCGCCGGGCTGGGTCGGCGCCGCTGACTGGAAATAGTCCGGCTCCGGGGGATAGGTTGGATAGTCTGGTTTTGGCGACTGGAAATACTCCGGCGACGGTGGATAGCTGGAATACTGCTGAGACTGGTCCCACGTGCCGTCGCTGCTCTGTCCAAAACCGGCATAGCGATTGGAATCCATCGAATCCTTCTTCCCCGGCAGGCGCTGCTCCTTGCAGGCGTGGCAGCGTCCAGATAGTGGCAGAGCCGGTTTCTGCTGCGCCTCTCTGCGAAGCGCCTTATCATTCGCCCTGTGCTACAGCGATCAACTCATCCCAGGGGATGGCCCCGGCGCGAAGCTGCTCTGGCGGATCAACTGTCACATCAATGATGCTGGAGGCCAGTTCGCGCAGCGGCGGGCCACCAATCAACAACACATCAATCCCTTCGCCAATACTCTGCGCGACTTCTTCAGGGTTCCGCGCGCCTTCCATGCCAGAGATATTGGCGCTGGTGGTCGCCAGTGGCCCGCCAAAAGACCGCAGAACGGCCAGCGCCACCGGATGATTGGGTACGCGCACAGCAACCTTATCATCTTGCCGGGTTCCCGCGACCAATCCCGGTTGGGCTGGCAGCACGATGGTCAGTGCGCCGGGCCAGTAGCGATGCATCAGCCGTCGCGCGCCAGGACTAAGCCGCTCCTCCAGGGCCACCTCGCCTACAGCAGCGACATCGGCCACTAAGAGCGGCAGCGGCTTGTCCGGCGGACGACGCTTTACTTGAAATACGCGCTGGACAGCCGCAGCGTTACACCCGTCTACCGCGACGCCAAAAAGCGTATCGGTTGGGAACGCGATCATGCCTCCGGCGCGGGCGGTTTCTACCGCCGCCGTGATGGCGGTATCAATCACACTTCCCGTTGCCTCATCCCAGGCGGTAAGAATACGCAGCATAAAGCTATACTTTCAAGCTAAAGATGCGCAAGACTCTTCAGGCCTTGCTTGAGCAGGTATGACACACACACTCTTTGAGATTATAGCACAGGGCAGGCCCGCTTCATCAGGCTTTCAGGCAGTGGACAACAAGCGCGGCAGGTAGTGAAAGATAGCCTGGGAACCGTCGTTCCAGATCGCCAGAGGCTCGCGGCTCGCTGATCGACTGGATTTGGAAACCGGCTCGTACCAGACTGTTGAGATAGGCGCTTAGCGTGCGATGATGATTGCCGACACGCCCACGCACGCCAGGCCCAGGGGGTGGCCTCCAGAATCCCTCGGCAAAATAGTTCCCAGACTCGCGGATGACCGTTCCATCGTCACGCTTGCTCCATGTCGAGTCAGGCATCTGGATACATGGATGAGTGATGGAAAAGGCGAACCAGCCCCGCGCGCGCAGAATGCGATGCGCTGCCTGATATGTTGCCGCCAGATCAGGGATGTCCATTAGCGCCATATTACAGACCACGCCATCAAAGCTTGCTTTTGCCAGCGTCTGGCACTGCTGGGCGTCGTCCTGCGCATAGGTGATATGCAGCGGATCAGCCGCTTCTTCGCTCCGGGCGATTTCGAGGAGCCGCTCTGAAAGATCAATGCCAACGACCTTCGCCCCACCCTGCGCCAGCCGCCGGGCGACTACGCCTTGCCCGCAGGCCAGATCGCAGATATGCTGTCCGGTAACTTCGCCAATCACAGTAAACAATGCTGGGAGTACCAGATCATGAATCAGCCTGCCGGTGCGTACCTGCTCGTCATACCACTCAGCAATCTGATCGTAAACCGAGGTGATCATAGGCTTGTCCAGCTTTCTCTTGGTTTAGCTCGCCTGTTTCCAGATGCCCAGCAGATGCAGCCGGGCCAGGTTCAAGGCGGCCAGCGTGGCGCGCCATTTCACCTCCACACGGCTGCGGCTGCTCAGGTTGGGGCTGGCCGTCGCCACGCCCAGGGGCGATTCTACGGCGATATGCACTGTGCCGATGGGTTTGCCTTCCTGCTCGGTGGGTCCGGCCACGCCGGTAATGCCGATGCCCACGTCCACGCCCAGCCGGGCGCGCGCGGCGCTTGCCATTGCCCTGGCCGTTTCGACGCTAACGGCCCCATGCGCCGCCAATGTTTCACGTGAAACACCCCATTCGGCTTTCATCTCGGTGGAGTAGGAAACCAGCCCGCCGCGAAAATAGTCCGAACTACCGGCCACATCGGTGATCGTGCTGGCGAAGAGGCCGCCGGTGCAGGACTCCATCGCGCCCAGCGTCCAGCCTCTGTCCAGCAAGAGGCCGCCCAGCACGCTTTGCAGCGTTTCATCGTTGATGCCAAAGATGTAGCTGCCCAGCCGCTCGCGCGCCTGCGCCTCCATTGTAGCTACCAACGCCTGCGCTTCAGACTCGGCTGCGGCTTTGGCGGTCACGCGCACATCTACCGCGTCGCGTCTGGCGTAGGTGGCGATGGTGGGGTTGGCGCTTTGCAGCAGCCCTTCCAGACGCTGCTCGACGGCTGATTCTCCCAATCCGGCGACACGCAGCATGCGCGTGAAGAGGACGGCCCCTGTGCGCGGGCGCAGCAGCGGCAGCGCCTCGTGGGTCCACATGCGCATCATCTCGTGCGGTACCCCCGGCATGGAGACGATGATATGATCGTCGCGCTCGGTCCACCAGCCCGGCGCGGTACCCACCGGATTGAGCAGCGACGTTGCCGAGGAAATGAGCGCGGCCTGTTTGACGTTGCGCTCTGGCATGGCGACGCCGCGCCCGCTAAAGAAGGCGCGCAGTTCGCTCTCCAATGCAGGGACCACGCGCATCTCTTCGCCCAGGAGTTCCGCGATGCTTTCGCGGGTCAGATCGTCTTCGGTAGGCCCCAGGCCGCCAGTAGTGATGATAAGGTCGGCGCGTCCCCAGGCTCGTCGCAGCGTCTCGACGATGCGCTGCTGGTTATCGCCAACGGTGGAAACAAAATACAGATCGATGCCCAGCCCGGCAAGCTGCTGGGCAAGGTAGGGAGCGTTCGTATCGGTGATATGGCCCAGTAAGAGTTCGGTGCCAATCGAGAGGATTTCAGCGCGCATGCCACTTTCCTTAACCCAAAATACATACGAAGCACGAAACACGACTTACACGAAACACGAACCCCGGAGAGGGGGAAACAACCTCTGGCCTAACCATACACTGCCTGAGCCGCCATTGCAAACACGAAGAGAGGCGCTTGCTGGTGGCGTCGTTGGTACGAAGCTTGCGGAAGTGCTACCCATCAGATTGTGCGTATGGCGCCGAAGGAGCAATGCTATTATGGCACGGACGATGCCTTCTCCCTTCCAGCGGAAGCGCCGACGCCAGGGGCGAGCTACCCATCAGAACCAGATGCGGCAGCGAGTTCTGGCGCTGGGGGCGCTCGGTTCGCTGGTATTCTTGCTGATGGCCTGGCTGATCTGGCAAGGGCTGTTCTGGTTCCAGAGTCATCCCCTGGTTGTCACGGCTTTCTTGATAAGCGCCCTGGCGCTGGGCCTGCTGGCCGTGTGTGGGTTCTTCTACTGGACGTTTCACCTGCCACCACCTGGCTCGCGCTGGCGGCATCCACGCCGGGCCGATCTGGCGCGTTACTATGACCAGCGCGGGACGCTTCAGCGTTTGCAGGCGATGGACCCCGTTGCGTTTGAGCGCCATATCGGCCAACTCTTCGAGCTAGAGGGCTATCGTGTGGACTATACGCCGCGCAGCGGTGATGGCGGCGTTGATCTGTTGCTGCGCCGCCCAGGACGGAGCCGCCGCGCGCCTGGCAGCGGATTGGCGCTGGCTCAGTGCAAGCGCTACGCGCCGCAGCATTCGGTTGGGTCGCCTGAACTGCAACAATTCTCAGGGGCGCTGCGCCGCGCCCTTGCCTATGAAGGCTATTTTGTCACCACCAGCTTTTTTACGCCTGCCGCGCAGGCGTGGGCACGAAACGAGGGCATTCACCTGATTGATGGGCTGGCGCTGCTGCACTGGCGCACACGCCTGGAGCGCCGCGCGCGCCTGGGATTGCTCTCGCTCGATGCCTGCGCGGCGCTTGGCCTGCCCCTGCCTGAAGAGGCGAATCAGCGCCCGGATGAATATTCCGCTGACGCTGGCTCTTACCCACTCCCTGGTTAAAGCGGGGAAGGCGCGGCGCGCTCCTCTGGTTCACTCTGGCTGCCTTGGCGACAAACACCACACGCTGAGAGGAGATGCGCGTCCTGCTTGCTCTCCCTTTTTCGCGCTCACCTGGCAGGTGGTTGTCTTTTCTCCTGACTTTTGGCACGCCATTTGCGAATGCTTTTTTTTTGCCGAACTACTAAATATGGTACTTTTGCCTCTTGAAAAATCAAGATATTGTGTTATACTAGCCTATGCGGCAATGAAATAGAATAGATGTTCAGGTTTGGGGTTCGGCTGTGAGCGCATGCAGCCATAGTCTAGAAAGGATATGGAGCGCGTGAAGGAAAAGAAGTCTGGCGCAGCGGCGGAGGCTAAGCAGATAGGATCACGGCGCAAACAGGGCGCGTGGTCAGACGCGGCGGTACGAGTGCTGAACGAACGCTATGTGATGAAGGATGAACACGGCAAGCCCACCGAGACGCCTGATGAACTGGTCTGGCGCGTGGCGAAGGCGGTTGCCTCCGCCGAAGACCGCTGGGCAGACAAATCTGGCCGCACGGCTGAGGAGATGGCGACGGCTTTCTATAAGCTGATGAGCGGGCATACCTTTCTGCCCAACAGCCCAACGCTGATGAACGCGGGCAAGGGCAACAATCTGCAACTCTCGGCCTGCTATGTCGTGCCCGTCGAGGATAGCCTGCCTGGGATTTTCGAGGGCATCAAGAATGCTGCCCTCATCCATCAGAGCGGCGGCGGCTGTATTGCTGGCGATGCCCATGTCTTTACAACGTTCTGCGGCGTTGAGGCGATTGCGACGCTTTATGAGCGTGTCCGCGCTACAGGTAAGCAAGAAGAAGTTTTCAGCGACCACGCAACGATAGATGTGCGCGATGTGAACGTTCAGACGATGGCGCTCAATCCCGACAATGGCTCCTATGAACCCGCGCAAGTGACGCATCTGTGGCGCTATGATGTGCCGCTGGCCGATCAGGTGCGCGTGCGCGCCGCCAATGGCCTGGAAGTGACAACGAGCCGCTGGCATCCTTTCATGGTGTTTGATGGGACGCGCTTTGTTGAGCGGCGGGCTGATGAACTGCGTGTGGGTGATCTCCTCCCCACTTCCAATGCTTCCGTGCGCCAGTGCTGGCCGCATTGTGAATATAAAGAGGTTGCTGGTATCCACCTGGATGAAGAGATTGCCTGGCTGCTTGGCTATTACCTCGGTGATGGCTCGCTGGGCCGGGCAGAAGCGCCGGAGAGCGAACCGCGACGGGAGAAGCTGCGCTGGCGGCTCTTTGATGGTCGTCCAGCTTCGCTGGAGTATGCTGCCAATATTCTGGCCCGGCGCTTTCGTGTGCGTCTGCATGTGCAGCAAGACGCTCGTGGGCTGTACTCGCTCACGACAACTGACGCTGCCTTTATTGCGCAGTTCTGCAAGCTGCTGGAGGTGTATCCTGGGCCAAAGGGAGAGCTGCCTTTCCCAGAGATGATCGCTAGATCGCCGCTGACGGTGGTTGGCGCGTTCCTGGCGGGGCTGGTTGATTCAGATGGGCCTATCGAGGCAAACCGTGACCGCTTGACGTTCACAACGCAATCGCACCACCTGGCGAGCAAGGTCCATACGTTGTGCAGCCTTCTGGGCTTCGCTCCGGCTATTCGCAGCCGCGCGCCATCTGGCAAGGGCCGTTCGGTGGTCTACGAGGTCAAGCTGGCGGGAGAAGCTTTCATCGCGGATGTGCAGGGAGTGATAGGGCCATATATCAACGACCCGCTGAAGTCATCCCGGCTTGCCGCAATGCAGAAGGTGCATGAACACACGACGGCGCCCCGGCTGCCCATCCCATTCTCTGCCATAGAGGACATGCTGCGCAGCATTGGGATTACGACCAACACTACAGAGATGCATCGCCAGCCGGTATGCCTGGGCGAAACGGAAGTCTGGCTGAGCCGCTGGAAAGAGGGCCTGGGAGTTAGTACCGAAAAGCTGCTGCAAGTAGCTGCGGCTCTGCGCCCGTTAGTGGCTGCGCAATATCAGGCTCGCCTTGAGGCGCTGGAGCATCTGGCGCGCGGCGCAACGACTGTCGAGGCGATTGAGGCTCCGAGTGAGAGCAAACCATTCTATGATTTCACGGTTGCGGGCCACAGCACTTATCTGGCTGGCACAAACGGCTTAACAGCTATTCACAATACAGGGTTTTCTTTCTCGCGCTTGCGCCCGCAGGGGAGCAAGGTTTCCACGACGCATGGCGTGGCTTCCGGCCCGGTGAGCTTTATGCGCATCTTCGATCAAGCAACCGAAGCTGTGCGCCAGGGCGGAACTCGACGCGGCGCAAACATGGGTATCTTGCGCTGTGACCACCCCGACATCCTTCAGTTCATTGATTGCAAGCGCGACGGCAGCATTACCAACTTCAATATCTCTGTGGCGATCACCGATGAGTTTATGCGGGCGCTGGAGGCAAACGATGAATATGATCTGATCGCGCCGCATACGAAGCAGGTAGTCGGCAGGCTGCGCGCCCGCGAGGTGATGGATCGCATTGTCTCTGCCGCCTGGGCCACCGGCGACCCTGGCCTGGTGTTTCTTGATCGCGCGAATCGCTCGACAGCGAACCCGACACCAGAAATCGAGTTATTGGAGAGTACAAATCCATGTGGTGAGCAGTGGCTTGGTCCATACGATGCCTGCAACCTTGGATCGATCAATCTGGGGCTGTTTGTCAAAGATGGCAAGGTGGATTACGCGGCGCTGGATGAGACGACCCGCCTTTGCACGCGCTTTCTGGATGATGTGATCGAGATTAACCCGTTCCCGCTGCCGCAGGTGCGCGAAAAGGTGTATGCCAACCGGCGCATCGGGCTGGGGGTGATGGGCTGGGCGGAGATGCTCTTCGAGTTGAACATCCGCTACGATAGCGAGGAAGCGATCAAACTGGGTGATGAGGTGATGCGCTTTATCGAGCGGGTCTCTACCGAAGAGTCGCAGAAGCTGGCCGAAGAGCGCGGCGCGTTCCCGAACTTCCCACGCAGCATCTATAAGGATGGGCCGGAACTGCGCAACTCGACGCGCACAACGGTTGCGCCCACCGGCTCGATCAGCATTCTGGCGGATTGCTCCTCTGGCATCGAGCCGATCTTCGCGCTGGCCTTCCAGCATCGGGTGAAGCAGCCGGATGGCTCGTATCGCGTGCTGGATTTTGTCAACCCGTTCTTCGAGCGAGCGGTGGAGGAGAGCGATCTGCCGGATAAAGAGGGCATTCTGGCGTATGTCAAGGCGCATGGGACGATGCACGGGCATCCGCTGGCGACACATCCGGCGCTGCAACGCTTTGTGACGGCGCACGAGATTGCGCCAGACTGGCATATCAGGATGCAGGCGGCTTTCCAGAGAGGGGTAAACAACTCTATCAGCAAATGCCTGGCGGCAGGGACGCTCATCCCAACGTCAAGGGGTCTCATGGCAGTTGAAGACTTCTCGGATGTAGAGGAGCCAGATACCTTCGTCAACATTGCTGAGGATGGGATTACCGTTGGCGGGCATCGCGTGCTTTCTCACTATTATGCGGGTGAGAAGCCAGCCACGCGCATTCGTCTGGATAATGGCGTGGAGTTGACTGGCTCGACAGAAAGCCATCGCGTTTCTACGCCTGATGGCTGGAAGCGCCTGGCTGAACTGCGCGTGGGTGATCTGATCATAGGCCGGTTTGCCGCATCGCATGCCCCAGGAGGGGTTGTGCTGCCACCTGGAGGCATCTATCGGACCAACGCGAAGCCAGTGACCTTTCCTGAACGCATGACCCCGCAACTGGCGCAGTTCCTGGGTATGCTGGCATCTGACGGGCATACGACCGTCGAGACGGGAGCAGTGGGGCTGACCAGCGCCGATGAAGAGGTGATAGCCGAGTTCACGGCGCTGGCAGGTGATCTCTTTGGATTGACGCCGCGCCACACCATAGAGGCGCGCAATAGTAATGTGCAGTATCTCACGCTCAACTCCCGTGTCTTGTGCCGCTGGATAGAGGGGTTGATTGGTAAGGGGGCGTATGGTAAGCATGTTCCTGCGCAGATACTCAGTGGAAACGCTGAGGAAAAGCTGGCCTTCTTGCGCGGCGTCTCGCTTGACGGTTACTATCGGCCAAAGCATGGCCTGTATATCTACGGTGGTATGTCGAGGAGCCTGGCGTATGGGGTGGCCGAGCTCTGTCGGAGCTTTGGTTTGCCACAGGTACGACAGGAGCAAGTGCGAGTGGCCTATTCGGGCAATGTGGCCCATAAAGTGATAGTCAGCAATGAGTTGCAGGAGTTGGTGCAGTGCATAGAGCCGCATAAGAATGGCCCGACGCATTACGCTACCTATCAGGTGCTGCTGGATCATGAGGTAGTCAACCGAACCAAATTACCAACCAGCCATCCATTCTACTCAGCGTTTAACTCGATCAGGCAGCGTCAACCGCAAAACTGCGACAATCGCACGGCTGAGCGGATAGGGTGGTCAAGCGATACGCCAGTCTTCAGGGTGACGGCGGTAGAGGATGTGGGGGTCAAGTCGCTCTACGACATTGAGGTTGAGGATGCGCATGAGTATGTTGTGAACGGCCTTGTCTCCCACAACACGATTAACTTACCCAACAGTGCTGCGCTGGAGGATGTGGAGCAGGCGTATCTGCTGGCGTGGAACCTGGGCTGCCTGGGTATTACGATCTTCCGCGATGGCTCCAAGGGCGAGCAGGTGCTGAATGTGGGCGTCAAGGAGGGTGACAAGACGCGACAGGTGAAGACGGCGGCAGGCGAGACGACGGCTCCACGCGCGACGGCTGAAAGCGAGCCGGAGATTGAGACGCTGGAGGCGGCGCAGCGTGAGACGCCTGCGCGCATCTATGGCGATGGTGGCGGAGTGACGGGGCATATCAAGCGGCGGCCTGCGGTAGTGCAGGGCTACACGCGGCGGGTGCGCGCGCCGGAGGGCAATGTCAATATAACCCTCAATAGCGATATAGATGGTTTGCTGGAGGTCTTTATCAATGTGGGTAATGCGGGGAGCGATGTGGCGGCCTGGGCCGAGGCGCTGGGGCGGCTGATCTCGCTGCAACTGCGCATCGCCAGCCCGCTTTCGCCCGCCGAACGTGCCCGCGAGATTGTCGATCAGTTGCGCGGCATTGGCGGCAGCCGCGCGGTGGGCTTTGGCCGGGACCAGACTCGTTCGCTGCCTGATGCAGTCGCCCGCGCGCTGGAACTCCATCTGGAGGAGCAGCCTGGTGGGCACGCGCTGGCGGCTGGGCCGCAGACGGCTGATCCAGGGACATCAGAGCGCATTCTGGAGTCGGCCCAGGAGTACGCAGCGTCGGAGAGCGAGGCTAATGGGGTCGCCAATGGGACCGGCGGCAGCCTGCTTCTGCCGCAAGGCGCTTCGGCGTCGTACCGGGTGACGGGCAATCTCTGCCCGCAGTGTGGCTGCAATACGCTGGTCTACGAAGAGGGCTGCAAGAAGTGCTATTCTTGTGGGTACAGCGAGTGTTAGCTGAGCCGCTGCTGTGGTGAACGCTGGCGTCCAGGGGTGAGAGATGTTCAGAGGAGATAGGGAGAGCAACGCTGTTTTTCCTATCTCCTTTTCCTGTAAAGAATGCTCCTGTCCAGGGAGCAACGCTTCTGTGCTACTAAAGATGATGGTTGTTCGTCTGTTCAATCGGTCTGAGGTTCGCGAGGTTTGGGTTATGTGCTGTAGTCTCTGTAAACTCTCTCAGTTTTTGTGAAGAGATTCCAGGTCCAAGAGTTTACAGAGTTTACAGAGTTTACGGTTGATGCCACTCTTGTATTAAGGAGTATATGAATGACTTCTGCGCGGTATCCGGCGCTCAATGGGGCGCGTTCCCTCTCGGCTGCGGTGGAGCGCGGGGCGTTCCTGGCGGTGGCGGGAAATCTGGGGGTTGGCAAAACAACGCTGGTAGAACTGGTGACGCGCGCTACTGATTTTGAGCCGCATTATGAGCTGGCCGAGGAGAATCCCTATCTGGCGCGCTTTTACGCGGATATGCGCGCCTGGGGCTTTCATTCGCAGCTCTTCTTTCTAGTGAAACGCTCCGAGCAGCATCGGCGGCTGGCGTCGAGCGCGGCGACGGCGGTGCAAGATCGCACAATCTATGAAGACGCGGAAATCTGGGCGCGCAACCTGTATGAGCGCGGGCAGATTGCCAATGAGGATTATCGGCTCTACAGCGATCTCTATGAAGAGTTGTGCCGGGGGCTGCCGCCGCCCGATCTGGTCCTCTATCTGGCGGCTTCGACGGAGACCCTCAAGAAGCGGATCGCTATTCGTGGGCGCTCGTTCGAGGCTGGGATTGAGACAAGCTATGTGGAGCGCCTGAACCAACGCTACGAGGAATGGGCGGCAGCGTTTGATCGCTGCCCGCTGATTCGCCTGGAGACAGACGAGGTTGATCTGGCGCATTCTGCCGAGGACCGCGCGGATGTGCTGCGTTTGATTCGCGCCTCGCTGAGCGCCCATCGCCCTGATGTTCAGTGGCCTGTGACGCTGGCTCCCGATACAGAACCCACGTTATAAACTGCTGATACCTTGACAGCCTGATGGCTGCGCCGCTTGCGCTGCATGCTATACTATGCGTGGTCCTTCTAAGACAGTTCTAAGGAGCTATGGCGCTGGAGGCATAGCTCATGGGGGTCTGTTGTTTCCGGCTTGAAAGGGATGGACGTGCTACCACGATCAGCGCCCAGACTGGCTGCCGAGCCTTCTCCTGATCTCGCGCAGCAGATCGTCTATCTGGAGCGGCTGGCCTCGGCGGGCGCCGAAGGGCTGGTGGTAGCCGATACGCATGACCGCTGTGTCTTTCTGAACGACCTGGCGGCCACGCTTGGCAGAAGCGTCACAGAACTGAATGACCTGCCAGTCAGCGCCTGGCTTTCTCATCTGCTGCGGGGCAATTGCCTGATGCATGAGAACAGGCCGACCCTGGGCGACCCGGTGGATATTGCTGCGCTGGCTGCTTCCAGGCACTGGCTGCGCTTCACCTCTTCTGCCGGGAGCGATACGTTTCACGAACGCAAGCAGTGCTACGCGCTGGCTCCTTATCCTTTGTATAATGAGGCAGGAACGCTGCTAGGGTATGCGCTCTTTTTGCGTAATATGATGCCTTTGATGCAGGATGAGGCGCTGGAAAACGGGCTGCTTTCATCGGTTTCGCATGACCTGCGCACGCCCTTGATGGTGATTAAGGCGGCGGTCACGGGGCTGCTGCAAGAAGGGTTGCAGTGGGACGAGGCGCTGCGGCGCGAGACGCTGCAAGATATAAATGAGGAGACTGATCGCCTGACTACGCTGGTCAGCGCGCTGCTGGAGATGTCGCGCATCCAGGGTGGCGCGCTGCAACTCCAGACGGAGTGGTGTGATCTGGCGGAGATTATTCATACGGTGTTGGATCGCTTGCAGAAAGTGACAAGCCAGCATCGGATCGTGTATGATGTGGCGGTGTCGCTGCCGCTGATCCAGGGTGATTTTATGCAGCTTGATCGGGTGCTGAGCAACCTGATCGAGAATGCGGCCAAATACTCTCCGGCGGGGACGGAGATTCGGGTTACGGCGAGTCTGGCGGAGGGGGAAGTGCAGGTGAGTGTGCAGGATCAGGGATGTGGTATTCCAGCGGAGGAGCGCGAGCGCGTCTTTGAGAAGTTCTATCGTGTCAAGCAGCGGCGCGGGCGCTCGGAGGCTCTGAATGATGGGTTCATGGAGCGCCACGCGCCTACGCTGGCTGGAGGGTCCGGCCTGGGTCTGGCGATCTGTCGCGGGATTATCCTGGCACATCAGGGGCGTATCTGGGTCGAAGCGCGCGCCGGAAAAGGGTCGCGGTTTGTCTTTGCCCTTCCGGTTGAACAATCAGCGCCGATGACCGGCAGAGTTGCCCACGACAGCGGCCCATTCGGAGGGGCGCCTGGACCAGAAACCTCGCTGGAGCAAGAGGCGGTTCAGGAGAAAGTATTCGGCGTCGGCGAAGAGAGCGAGGAGGTAGAAGGTGCTGTTTGAGCGCGAAGCGGCCACAGACCGTCCAGTGTCTACCCTGGCGGCGCTGAGGTTGATGTCGTCATTTCATGGTCTGTATCTGACGCAGTGAGGGCTACTGTGGTCGAGGAAGAAACTGGCGCTGAGCAATCAGTGAACGCGCAGCCGAAAGCAAAGCGGATTCTGGTGGTGGATGACGAGGAACGAGTGCTGCGCTCGTTACGGCGGATTCTGACCGCCAGCGGTTATGAGGCGCTGGTTGCGGCGAGTGGTCTGCAAGGGCTTGATCTGGCGCGGCAGAAAACGCCTGATCTGGTCTTGTTGGATTTATCCATGCCGGGGATGGATGGCCTGGCGGTCTGTCGTGAACTGCGTCAATGCTCATCAGCGCCAATTATCGTGGTCAGCGCCCACGGCGAAGAACCCTTTAAGGTACACGCGCTTGATCTGGGGGCCGATGATTATTTAACCAAGCCTTTTGGGTCCGATGAACTGCTGGCGCGGATACGGGCTTGCCTGCGGCGCAGTGCTGGACGCCAGGCAGATGAGATAGAAGGTGAGCAGACGCTGACGAGCGAAGATGGGTATGTGGTGATGCGTCTGGGGAGCCGTACCGTGATGGCAGGCGCCCGGCGGGTGCGCCTGACACCCAAGGAGTTTGATCTGCTGTATCAACTGATGGCGGCGGCTGATCGTGTGCTGACGCATCGCGCGCTGCTGAAAACGATCTGGGGACCAGAGTATGGAGATGAGAAGGATTACTTGCGTGTGTTTATCCGCCAACTGCGGCGCAAGGTGGAGCAAGACCCGACTCATCCTCGCTATATTCTTACTGAGCCAGGTGTTGGCTATATTTTTCGGTCACACTGAGCGGAAGTCTATGGGGATTTCCTGATCAGGGAAGCTGAGGCGAAAGATGACAAGGAAGCAACAGCCACTGCGCATTGTGGTGATGGGAACAGATGGTCGGTTGAGTGAAGTGCTGGTGCGGAACCTCTGCCAGTGGGGGTATGGGGCTGCTGTCTGGGGGGGCAATCAGCAGAGGGCAGCCAGCCAGGCTGGCGCTGCGGATTTCTTGATTATTGATCTGGATGGAATGGAGCAAGAACTGCTGGCGGTGGGCGGCAGCCTCGATGAGCCAGAATCGCTTGCCCGGCCTGTGGCCCGCCTGACTATTGCGCTGAGCAGCCAACCCCTGCGGCGCAAGACGCTTGAGGCGCTGGAGGCGGTCTTGTTCGTCCCCAAGCCGTTTGACATGGGCGTGTTACGGGGGTATCTTATGACGCTGGAGAGGGTTCTCGCTGAGGGGGTAACTCAACCGCAAGAACCTGTGGCTCCTGATCGGCAGGTACGGGTGCTGGCAGCGGATGACGACAGCCGCATGACGGAATGGGCCTGTACGGTGCTGTCGAAGAGCGGGCGCTATATTGCCCGCGCGGCGCACGATGGGATTGAGGTGCTGGAGCAATGTCTTACCTGGGAGCCTGATTGCCTGGTGATGGATATGATGATGCCCAAGATGAATGGCTATCAGGTGCTGCGCTGTTTGCGGGCCAGGCCCAGGCTGACCCGTTTACCGGTGGTGGTGTTGAGCGCGCTGGCGGAAGTGGAGGTGCGGGCTGAGGAGTTGAGCCAGCCATCGCTCGCTGTCTTGAAAAAACCATTACGATCAGCCGATTTGCTCGCGGCGGTAGAGCGGGTACTGGGAATGAGGCGTGCTGAAGGATCGCGCGGCCCGCTTGAAGTGGGGTAGCACGGTAACAGGCGCGAAGAGACCGACGGGTGGCTGGCCTCTTTCGCCAGGTCTGGCAGCCTCGAAGCGATGGAGGGTTTTCTTCCGCTTCTGGCAGCCTCAGACGGTTAAGAGGAGCAAGAGTGATATGCAACAGCCAGGGAGAATACTGGACGGCGACCTTGAGACGCTTGGCTTACAGGCAACGCTGAAGATGCTCGCGCTTAGTGGTAAGACCGGAACGCTGATGGTAACGTCCGGCCAGGATACTCTCTCGCTCTATCTCAATAAGGGGCAGATTGCCGGGCTGCAAGATAACTTTGTGCAGCGCCCCAACCTGCTGGCAGTGATGCGTTCGCTGCGTCAGATTGATGGGAGGCGCGCTGCCGAACTGCACCGCGCGATAGGCCCGAACTCGCCCGATATACTGGGGCTGCTGGTGGATTACCAGGTCATCAGCGAGGCGGAGATGTTCCAATGGCAGGAGTATGGTGTGATTCAGGCCCTCTCCCGCGCGGTGCGCTGGCAGCAGGGCCGTTTTGAATTTCATCGCAATGTGTTGCAAGGCGCTCAGCTTGCGCTGAATGTTGATCATGTCTTATTGGAAAGTTTGCGGCAGGCCGATGAGTGGGATGAGGCCGCGTCTATCGGACTCAATCGCACGACGGTGGCGCGCTGGATGTCGCACTTTACCGGCGATATTATGCGCCTGGGGCTGGAACCAGATGCGGTCAATGTGCTGTGTCTGGCAAATGGGCAGTTGCCGTTGCAGGCGATTGCTTATGCGCTGCTGGCAAGCGAGGCGCGGGTGGCGCAGTGTATGGGGCATTTGCTGTCGCTGCGACTGATCGAAGTGGTTGATCAGACGCTGGAGACAGAGCTAGAGCGGAATCTGGTGGATGTTTTGACCGCCAGCCAGCATGAGCTATCGAAACTGTATCAAGGATCGACTGAACAGCGCCTGCTGGCGTTGGTGAAGACGCTGGCAACCTGCGTCAACGGCCTCTTGACTCATCATGGAGCCTATGCTCGCCATCTGCGCGGGCGCGGCGCAGTGCCTCCGGCCCAGGTAACAGGCTACCTGGAGGAGACCTTTGGGCCACTGCTCCAGCAGGCGTGTGTCTGGTGGCCGATTGTTGATACGGTCGTCGTGTTTCAAGAGGGCCAGCTTGATTACCAGGAGATTCTGGCGCTGCATAAGCTGGTCAAGGGTGAGCAACTCCAGAGCTTTTATTGGGATGTGATGAGCGCCTTCCACTGGCTGATGCTTCAGATGTGTACGAAAATCTTGGAAGATGAAGTGGGGAGTTCCCGTTCCGAGCGCCGGTTTCGTGAGTTGTGGGATGTGTTCTTGCAGGAGATCGAAGAGCAGGCACGTGCACTTCAGGGGAATGGAGGAGAGGCTTTTCTCCAGGAGCGCGCAGCGGCGCGGCGCGGCGGGTCGTCTGAACGCTCCTATGATGGGCGCCAATCAAATCCAGGCATGACACAGGCAGGCATGCGATACATGGACTCTGACCCGCGCATGGTTCCGATGCGGGAGCGAAGGAGGCTGAGTTGATGAATGATCCAGTGGTGCTGGTGGTAGATGATAGCCCAACGGTGCGGAAGATTGTGCAGTTGACGCTGCAACGCGAACATATGCGCGTTATCACCGCCAGCGATGGGTTAAGCGCCCTGGCGGCGGTTGCCGACGAAGACCCGGATCTCATCCTGCTTGATATTATGCTGCCCCGCATGGACGGTTATAATATTTGCCGCATTATTCGGGATAAACTGGAGTTTCGCCACATTCCCATTATCATGTTGAGTGGGAAAGATGGGCTATTCGATAAAGTCAGAGGGCGACTTGCCGGTTCATCGGAATATTTAACCAAACCATTCGATTCGGTGGAACTGGTGCAGTCGGTGAAAAAGCATTTAGCGAATGTACCCGCGCGTGAGCGCAGGCGTGATGCTGGCCGCAGCCCAACCCGTTTGCGGCGGCGCGGCTAATCGCTTGTGATCGCTGGGCCAGTATGGCTGCTGACGTTACCGCCTCTGGCCCTGGATAGTTGTCTGTAATAGAAGCAGTGCTGTGGAGGCTGCCAAGGCCCTGCCACTGAGTGTGGCCTGGGCCTGTCGGCATATCTCGCGCTTTTCACTATAGACGCTGATACGGTCCGAATGCCACATGGACGGGAGCGAGGCGGAGCCTCATTCCCCAGGAGGAGACACTTGATGCCCGGCGCGAAAGTTCTCGTTGTTGACGATAGCTGGACTGACCTGACATTGATTGCTACGCCGCTGCGTGAGAGCGGCTTCGAGGTAATTACGGCAGTTGACGGCGATGAAGCTATGGAAAAGGTCTTGACAGAACATCCGCAATGTGTTGTGCTCGATGTGATTTTGCCGCGGCGCAATGGCTTTCAACTGTGCCGCCAGATCAAACACATGGAACAGGGCCGCAATATCCCGATTATTCTGATGAGCAGCAAGAACACCCCGCTGGATAAACGCTGGGGTTTGCAGCAGGGGGCAGACTTGTATCTGACCAAACCCTTTAATCGGGATGAACTGGTTGCCAGTGTGCGCAGATTAGTGTAATATCCGTCGCAGGGAATGCGTCCGAACCTCTCCAGCGCCACGGATGGCTTGCTGGAGCGAGGCGCGTATAGGGGTAGGAGAAACCGCAGCAGAGGAGATCATTGTGAGCGATAGGCAGGACCGGTCTGGTGGAGAATCAGCGAGGCCGTTCGACGAGCCAGAGGGCCTGAGCAACGGCGCCGAAGGGTTCGGGTTCAACCGCTCGCCCGGTGGAATGGACCCAGGCAGCCAGAGCGGCGGGGCGAGCATCCCCTTCGAGCAACTTGCCCGCAAAGCGGGGGGACTGGACCTGGAGCATTACCCCCTCGGGGCGAGCGGTTCGCTCTCTGCCTCGATGCTTGCTGCCAGCTATGCCGGGGGGCAACTGGCACTCCACGGGACCATTAACACAGCGCCTGGCGCTGACGAGAACGCTGAGGATCTGGGCGAACAGTATCTGGTATTCTCCCTGGACAGTTTTGAGTGCGCGTTCAAGGCCGAGAATGTGCAGGCCGTCGAGCGCCTCCCTGATGTTACTCCGGTGCCGAATGTGGCATACTGGATCGATGGAGTCATCCATTCGCGCGGGCATATCGTCTCGGTGGTTGATTTGCGCAGTTTTTTGGGCATGGACCGCCTGCCGCCATCTGCGCGCACGCGGCTCGTAGTCGGGCGTGTGCGTGAACTCGTGATCGGGCTGGTGGTTGATGGGGTGAGTGAGATGCGTGGCATTCTTCCAAACATGATACAATCGCAGCATATCACGCAGGCCATTCCTGGCTGGGCTTCTCCCTATGTCAGTGGAATTGCAAGCGTTGGCGTTCGTTCGGTTCTGTTAATTGATATGGAGCGGCTGCTCTTATCAGAAAAAATGCACCGGTATCAAAGTGGAAATTAGGCGCGAGCGGCTCGCCGCAGCGGGGGAACCTGCCGCCTGGCAAGCCAGATGAAGGGCCGCCGCAGCGCCGAACTCAGCGTGTGTTGGCTTGAGCATGGCGCCAGCCCTGCAAGGGGCGTCGGGGCGTCTGTGCTATAAGGGGAAGGATGCCATAAAGGTCGCTTGTTTCTATGCCCTTCAGTCTGATCGTTTGGCGCGACGGCGCTATGGGATGATCCTCAACTATTAGGAGGAAGTATTTATTATGAATCCTGATTCTGGTAAGGGCTTGTCGCTTGCCTTACGCATGCGCTGGACGTTGCTGGCTGCTGCTATTATCCCGGCTGTTATGGTGCTGATCCTGGGAGTCTGGGAAGTGCAGCGGCTCACCCTCAACGCCGATGACCAACTGGCGACCTGGATTGCTACGTTTACCTGCGCGATTATCTCGATGCTGGTTGTCATGTATCTGGGCTATCGCATCCAGCGTCAGATTCATGAGCGCTGCATTGGACTGGTGGAGATCTGCAAGAGTGGGGCGGAAGGCGACCGCGCGATACGAGCCGAGGTAGTTGGCGATGATGCCTTCGCTATGCTGGCGGCCAGTATCAATTCGCTCTTAGAAACGTCGCCGAGTGCTGGCGAGGGCCGCGAGGCTGCCAACCTGCAAGCGCAGATTGAAAAGCTGCTTCAGGAAGTCAGCGCGGTGGGCGATGGCGATTTGCGCGTGCAGGCGGAAGTGACCCCCGATACGCTGGGTGTGCTGGCTGACTCGTTTAACTATATGATTGAAGAGTTGGGGAAAGTCGTGGGCCGCGTGCAGTCAACCACGATGCAGGTGACGACGGCGACCCGCCGCATCCTGGACCGCTCCGCTGAACTGGCCCAGGCGTCGGAGCAGCAAGAGGTGCAGATTGCCCAGACGACTGAGGCGGTGGAGGCGCTGGCGACCTTTATCCAGGCGACGGCGCGTAACGCGCAGTTGAGCGCCGAGACGGCTCAGGAGGCGCTGCGCAACGCGCGCGGCGGCGAACAAGCGGTGGTGCAGACGATTGATGGCATGCAGCATATCCGTGATAACGTGCAGGAGACCTCTAAGAAGATCAAGCGTCTGGGCGAGCGTTCCCAAGAGATTGGCGAGATCGTGCGTTTGATCGAGGACATTGCCGATCAGACGAACCTGCTGGCCCTGAACGCGGCTATTCAATCGGCGATGGCCGGCGACCAGGGGCGCGGGTTTAGCGTGGTGGCCGACGAGATTCGTATGCTGGCTGAACGCTCTGGTGAGGCTACGAAGAAGATCGCCACGCTGGTCAAGAGTATTCAGGGCGATACGTATGATGCCGTCGTGGCTATGGAAGAAAGTACCCAGGAAGTGGTCTCTGGTTCCAGGCTGGCCGATGAAGCCGGCCACGCGCTGAAGATGATCTATGCGGCGGTGGATCGCCAGGCACAGATGATTGAGGCGATTGCGCGCTCGGCCAATGAGCGCGCGCAGACCTCGGAGGCGGTGGCTATCGCCATGAATCAGATTCTGGAGATTACGCGCCAGACGACTTCTGCTTCGCAGGATTCCGCCGCCAGTGTCAGTTACCTGTCTGAACTGGCCGATCAGTTGCGGGCCTCGGTGGCGACGTTCCGTTTGCCAGAACAACAGCCCTCTGATGCGCTCGCTTCGCCGAGCGGCGGCCTGCCCCCTCTGCTGAATATGCCCAGTCTGGATCAGCTTGATCCGAACTCCTGGTTTGGTGATGATCCTGCCTTCCCGAATCTGCCAGCCTTGCCCGCCCATGCGGCAGGGCAGCCGCCCATGCCCGGCCCGAACCAGGGGCTGCCGCACTACAACGGCCAGCAAGATTATGGAAACCCGTTGTCGAATGGGCAGCCGGGCTTCCCCAATCAAGGGTATAATGGGCAGCCGGACTATCCGAATCAAGGGTACAATGGACAACAGGGCTATAATAGCCAGGGGCAAGGCTACCCTGACCAGCCGTTTAATCGGCCCTTTACGAACCAGCCATACGAATAAGAGCGTTCAGGTCTCAAGCTCGCGGTTCTTGGGGGAGAGAAAGCAGCAGGGGCTGGGTTCTTGGCCTTGAGACTTCTAGCCAGAATGGTGGTGTATGAAGCATGTCCAGTTCGTTCGATAAATTTGCGATTCTTGATAGTTTTCTCGACGAGGTGGGCAGCTATCTACCCGAAATTGAGGCGAACCTGAATCGGCTAGAGCAGGCGCCCGAAGATAGCGAAGCCCTGGAAGAAGCCTATCGGCGCACGCATACCATCAGCGGGTCTGCCTCGATGATGGATTTTCCTGGGCTTTCTCAGGTCGCGCACGCGATGGAGGATGTGTTAGGGGACGCGCTCGATGAAGTGTTCCGGCTTGATGGATCGGCGATTGAGTTGCTGCGCCGCTCGCTGGAACGCGCGCGCCTGCTGCTGGAGTCTATTAAGGGTGGCACAGGTGAGGAAGGACGTTTTGTGGCTGAGGATGCCGCCGATCATGCCTCGTTTCGTCAGATGCGTGCGGCGCGGGCAGGGGAAGCGAATGGTTCGCAGGATGTCGAATTCGAGCCGCCCGCTGCACCGACTCAGCCTGCTGGCTCCAGACACTACGGCCAGGGAGGGGGCGCTGCGGAAGCATGGCTGTCCCCTGATGAGCAGCCTACAGAACAGCCCGCTGAGTCGTCAGGACCGGCGGATTGGCTGGCGCTGCTGGGCAACTCCGCTGGCGCGGCCTCGACTGGAGGAGCGGCGGCGCTGTCCTCTGCTGAAGCGCCCGCCGGGGGCGCCGGGGATGTAGACTTCCGCGAGCATATTACCCGGCCTTTGGCGCGAGGGATGCCTGCTGAGCCTGCCGCCAGTGCTGCTTCTGAAGAGGCGGCATCGGCTTCATTTCGTTATGAGCCTGCGCCTGCCACGCCAGGGGCTGAGCAGCAGCCCTCGCTTGCGGAGATGCTGGCGGCGTTTCAAGCGCCAACCGACGGCGAGTGGCCCGAACAGCCGCACGCCGCCACAGAGGCAGGCGCTTCATTCCCGGCTTTCCCCGACGCCGCCGCGTCCGGCGAATCAACCTGGGCGGCGCTCATCGGGCGCGAGCGAATGGCTTCGATCAGCCAGCCGCTCGATGCGCCCGGCCAGGAGCCAATAACTGGCCCGCTTCCGAGAGCCTTCCCGGCTTCCCCTTCCCCGCAAGTCGCTGATACGAGCGCGGGCAAGACAACCTGGCAGCAGTTGGTAGAACAGGAAGAGCGGGTGCGCCAGGAGGTTGGCGCCCTTAAAGAGACATTGGCAGCCCTGCGTGCGGTGGCGGCTTCGATAGAAGGTGAGCGCGCGGAATTGCGCGGGTTCCTTGATGGATCGAAGGACGCGATTGATCGGGTGGAGGATTGGGCTGGCAGGGCGATGGGGTTGAACCTGCGCCAAAGCCCGGACCATGTGCGCCGCTATCTGCCGCTCTCGGTCCTGTGGGTAGTAACCACCCGGCTCAAGAAGGTGCTGGGCTTGCTGAAAGACGCATCCAGCGGCCTGGCCGCCACCGATAACGAACTGGGCGCAGCCAGCGCGCGGTTGGCCGAATCTATGCGCGCGTGCGGCCCACTTATTTCATCAATCCTGGCGATGGCCGCGCCAAACGAGGAAGGCGGTTTCAGCGCGACGGTGGCGCGCTTTAGCTGGTCTCCGCCAGCGTCGGCCAAGCCAGAACTCTCTGCTTCTCTGACCGGGGAATTACGCGCGCAGTTGCGCGCGGAGGTCGAGTCGAGGATGCGCGCGGAGATTGTGGAGCAGGTGCGCCAGGAGGAGACTAACCGCATCCGCGCAGAGCTTGAGGTGCAGGTGCGCCAGCAGTTCCTGGCGGAAATCCAACGCAATACGGTGGCGCCGCCGTCTGAACGCCCTGCCGCGTATGTTTTCTCTCCGTCGCTGCTGGCGAATATCCCTCAGCCGGTGGTTCTAGAGCAGAAAAGGACGGTGCGCGCCACTGAGCAATCGGAGGAGACGCTGGAAGTCTTCCGGGCTGAAGCCGAAGAACATCTCCAGAATATTGATACCGGCGTCACGGCGCTGCAACGGTCTCCTGAGGATCGGGAAACGCTTCAAGGCATCCGGCGGGCGACACATACGCTGAAGGGGGCAGCGGCGATGATGGGCTTTGTCCATATCGCTGATCTGGCCCATGTCTTTGAGGATTTGCTGGATCGGATGATGGAGGGGAGCATCGAAATCAATACCGATGCGCTTAGCCTGATTCTGGATACATCCGAGGCGCTGGAACTGCTGGTGACGGGGCGAACGAGCAAACAGGGGGGCGATGCCGCTGTGGTTGAGTCGCTGCGCCCGCGCTATCACTCGCTGCTGGGGCAGGAGAGCGTGGCGGATGTCGGTCCTGTTTCGGCTCCCGCAGGAACTGAGACGACGCTGGCTGACCTGGAGTCTGAGGCTGTCGCTGGGCAGGCGCCCTCCACGGACCAGGGCGAACACCAGGCTGGCCTGTTGGTGGCCCTGGCGACACACGGGGAAGCAGCGGATAAAAGTGACCTGAGTGTGCGTATCCGCCTGAAGAAACTGGATGAGTTGGTTGATCTGTTTGGCGAACTGCTGGTCAACCGCAGTGTTTTGGAGGAGCGGCTGAGCCGGATGATGCGCATGGTTTCAGATGTTGGTCTCAGCAGTGCTCGTCTGCAAGAAGTGGGGACAAATCTTGAGAGCCGTTTTGAGGCCGTTACCTTGCCGAGCGGGCGCATCGGCCAGTCGGCTATTCTGGAGAGCACCAGTATTGCCGGGAGCGCCAGCGGGCCGCTGGAGCAGGGCGCTTCCTCGCGTGGGCGTGGAATAGGATTGCCTTCGGGCGCGCTTGGTGGGAATGCGGGCAAGGTTGCGACGCATCTGGCTGATTTCGACGAACTGGAACTGGACCGCTACAGCGAGTTTCACCGGCTGACTCGTGGCTTGAGCGAGGGCGTCTCGGATATGGCAACGCTGAGTATGGAGATGGAGGCGATCATTCGAGAGTGTGAAAGCCTGTTTCTCAAGGAGACGCGCCTGAGTTCGTCCTTCCAGGATCAACTGCTCAAGGTGCGGCTGGTCCCTATCTCAACGATGATTCCACGCCTGCATCGCGCCGCGAGCGCGGTTGCGCTGCGTTTGGGGAAAGAGATCGATCTGGCGGTGGAGGGGGAGGAAACTGAGGTTGATCGCACGATTTATGAGGAGATGGCCGGGGCGCTGCTGCATGTGGTGCGCAATGCGGTGACGCATGCGATTGAGTTGCCTGAAGCGCGCGAGGCGAGCGGCAAACCGCGCGCCGGACAAATTACCCTGAGCGCCAGCCATGAGGGCAACCAGATCGTCGTCACCGTGCGTGATGATGGGACGGGTATTGATGCCGAGAAGGTGCGCAATACGGCTATCTCGCGCGGGCTGTTGGACGCGCGCGCGCCGCTCTCCGAGCAGGCGGTTCTGAATCTGATCTTCCGGCCTGGCTTTAGCACCGCTGATTCGATTACCGAGGAGAGCGGACGCGGAGTCGGGCTGGACGTAGTGGCTGATGTGGCGGCGCGCCTGCGTGGCTCGGTGGAGGTGGAATCAACGCCTGGCAATGGCAGCGCCTTTACCTTGAAGTTCCCCATCAGCGTCCAGATTCAGCGCGCGGTGCTGGCCCGTGTCGCCGATCAAACCTACGCTATTCCTATGTCGCTGGTGGAACAAATTGGGCGTCTGGATTATGCCGAGCGCACAAACGTTCTGGGAGTTCCGGCCATCACGGTGCGCGGCGAAGCCTATGCGCTGGCGCCGCTGGCTTCTTTGCTGGGGCTGCAAGCACAGAGGATCGAGGACCGCTCTTCGGTCTTGCTGGTGGCGGCTGGCCGCCAGCACTACGCCCTGGTGGTAGACAGCGTGCTGGGCAAGCAAGAGATTGTGGCGAAGAACCTGGGGCTGCATCTGCGTGAAGTGCGCGGTGTGGCTGGCGCAACGGTGCTGGGCAATGGGCAGGTGGTCCTCATTCTGGATGTGCTGAAACTGCTGGAGCAGCGAGCGCAAACGACAGGCGCTTCCCTGGCTGCGGTTCCTGGGGTTTCGACAGCTACCTCGATCTCGGCGATCACGGCGCCAACACGGCTGCTGGCTCCTACCTGGACTTCATCGCTGCCGACGGTGGGGCGCGGGCAAACCATGCCTCCACCGGTGCGGATGGAAGATCAGTATGTGCTGGTGGTGGATGACAGCCCCAGCGTGCGGCGTGTCGTCAGTAATATGCTGAAGACGGCGGGCTGGGATGTGCAGACGGCGCGTGATGGCATCGAGGCATTGGATGTCGCTGGGAAGCGCAGACCTGCTGCGGTGCTGCTGGATATTGAGATGCCGCGTATGGATGGCTACGAACTGATTGCCACCCTGCGCAGCCAGGACCAATATAAGCATCTGCCGCTGATTGTGCTTACGTCGCGCGCGGCTGGCAAACATCATCAGCGCGCGATGCAGCTTGGCGCTGATGCCTATCTGGTCAAGCCCTACCAGGATGAGGAATTGATTAACACCCTTGGCACGCTGGTGCGCGGCGCGCAAGCAACAAACTAGCAGGGTACGCGGTAATGATGGGGAGAGAACGCGCGATCATTCGTTGGGATGTGCATCGTCGGCTGCTGCTGGAGGAACTGCGCCGACTGGAGCAAGCCCGCTCGCCCGCAGAAGGGAAAAAAGATGCCGAGGAAGCGGCGAATGAGCGCCTGGCGGAACTGCGAGCCAGGCTGAAAGCGATGGGGCCATCTCCCAAAGCAAAAATGGGTTAGCGGCTGGCGGATAGAACCGCCAGCCGGTTTTTTTATCCGACGATCTTTTCGGCGATGAGTTCGCCCATGCGCCGCGAACCAACAGTTTTTGCCGGATCGCCGCGCAGGTCAGCCGTGTGATAGCCTGAACCCAGCGCAGCGTCAACAGCCTCCTCAACGGCGCTGGCTTCTTGGGGCAGCCCACAGGAGTAGCGCAGCAGCAGCGCCATGCTCAGGATGGCGCCCAGCGGGTTGGCAATGCCCTGCCCGGTGATCTGCGGCGCGGTCCCATGAATGGGTTCGTACAGGCCAAAGACGCCGTGGGCTGTCTGGCGCGTGCCCAGGCTGGCGGATGGGAGCATGCCCAGCGAGCCAACCAGCATCGAGGCTTCATCGGTGAGGATGTCGCCAAACATGTTTTCCATGACGAGGACATCAAAGTTTTTCGGCTGGCTGATAAGGTTCATGGCGCAGGCATCCACCAGCAGGTGATTGAGGGTGATGTCGGGATAGTCGGCAGCTACGCGATCTGCCACGCGCCGCCAGAGCCGCGAGGCGCTGAGGACGTTGGCTTTATCCACCGATGTAACCGCTTTGCGCCGGTCGCGCGCCAGATGAAAAGCCATGCGAACGGCGCGCTCGATCTCTTGCTCTGTATAGAAGAGCGTGTCTATGGCTTCGGCGCCCGCTGGGCCTTCGCGGATTTCGCTCGGCTTGCCAAAGTAGAGGCCGCCGGTGAGTTCGCGCACCACGATGAGGTCTACGCCTTCCAGCACGTCGGGCTTGATGGTCGAGGCGTCCAACAGCCCTGGGCGCATCGTGACGGGGCGCAGATTGGCGTAGAGATCGCATTCTTTGCGCAGGCGAAAGAGCGCGTTTTCCGGCTGTTTGGGCGAACTGGGGTCGCCGGGCTTTGTGCCGCCCACCGCGCCAAAGAGGATGGCGTCGCTGCGCTGGCACAGGGCCATAGTCTGCTCAGAGATAGCCGCGCCCTCCTGCTCAACTGCTCGCGCCCCACAGAGCGCCTCGGTTAGCTCAAAGGTGTGGCCGAAACGCTGCCCCACGGCGCGCAGCACGCGCACTGCCTCGGCGGTCACTTCCGGCCCAATGCCGTCACCACCCAGCACAGCAATGTGATAGGTTCCCATACTGCTTTGTATCCTTTTACATGTAATGGAGTCTGAAGGGCTGATCTTGCAATAGAAACGGCTTGCTCCTCCAGGCCAGAGTTCGATGATTGGCTCGCTTGAGTATATCGCCCTGGCCTCTGCTCTTACAAGCCTATTGTATCAGCCCCTGGACTTGACATCGCATATCTAATTAGATATAAATCTAATTAGATATGCGTCAAAGGAGGTGGGCGTTATGCCTGAAGAACAACTGCAAACGCTGCTGCAATTTTTTAAGGCGCTGGCCGATGAGCACCGGTTGAGGATGCTGGGCATTCTGGCGAATCGGGTGTGCAGTGTCGAGGAATTGGCTGAACTGCTGCATCTCAAAGCGCCAACGGTTTCGCATCACCTGATGAAACTGAAGGAACTGAGCCTGGTGGAGATGAAGGCCGAGGGAAACACACATATGTACCGGCTGAACGCTGCGGGCCTGCGCGCCTTAAACAAGGAACTGCTGACGCCTGAGAAAGTCGCTACGCTGGTTGAGATGAAGGATGGAGACGCCTGGGAGCGTAAGGTGCTGCGCGATTTCTTTGAGGGAGCGCGCCTCAAGGAGATTCCGTCCAGCCTGAAGAAACGCCTTGTCATTCTCAGATGGTTGGCCGCGCAGTTTGCGCCTGACCGCTCCTATACAGAGGCAGAGGTCAACGAGATCATTCAGCGCCATCATCCTGATACGGCGACGCTGCGCCGTGAGTTGATTGGCAACCAGCTGATGCAGCGCAAGGCTGGCGTCTACTGGCGTTTGTAACGTGAGAGACAGGTCTCTTCCTGTGTCGAACACGCTGCTATGTTGGACAGGTTCCCCAGTTTGTGCGATGCTGTCAAGGACAATACCGGGATGAAGCGGCCAGTGCCAGCAAGAAGGTGGAAAAACGGGCCTGGCCCCCTTGACTTTTGGATTGCAAACTGTTATAGAAGATATAGCAACTAGCAAAAAGAAGCAGGCGCAACCCGCGTAAACCTGCGAAGCAGCGGAGGAGATGTATGCGTCAGGCGCCAGTGGTTCCAGGCCGTTTCTGGCCGCGATTGTTTGTTGTTTTGTGCTGTGCTGCTCTGCTTGCGCTGGCCGGGATGGCTGTGCAGACGCGGCGCGCCGCCGCCGCTGGCGCGCACGTGGATGTGCTGACGCTGGCTGATGAGATCAGCCCTGGTTCGCTGCGCCTCCTCGATAACGCTGTGGACACCGCGCAGCGCGACGGCGCGGAGGCGCTGATTATTCAGCTTGATACGCCGGGCGGCGACCTGGATTCGATGAAGGCGATGGTGCAGAAAGAACTGGCTGCTACTGTGCCTGTTGTGGTCTATGTTTCGCCGCAGGGCGCCCGCGCGGCTTCGGCTGGCCTGTTTGTTACGCTGGCCGCCAATATCGCGGCAATGGCCCCCAATACGCGCATTGGCGCTTCCAGTCCGGTGGATATTAACGGCGGCCCAATTCCAGAGCCGCTCAACAGTAAGATCAAGAATGATCTGAAGGCGCAGGTTGATGATCTCTGCAACCGCCGCCAGAATCCCGAAGGATGCCGCCCGCTGGCTGAGAAGGCGATTACCGATGCCGCCTCTTATCCGGTTGAGCAAGCTGTGGAGCAAGGGCTGGTTGACCTCAAGGCGAATACGCTTTCCGTCCTGCTGAACAACACGGCCCCCAATGGCATAGATGGCTGGCAGACGACGCTGGGTTCGGGACAGACGGTGACGCTGCATACGGCGGGCGTCGAGCAGCAGATTCTCCAGGCTGGCTTTGTTGATACTGTGCTGGGCTTCCTGCTGGACCCCAACGTCGCTTTTATCCTGCTGATTCTGGCGGGCGTCGGGATTTATCTGGAGATTTCGCATCCGGGGGCGATTGTCCCTGGTACGGTGGGGGCTATTGCCCTGGTGCTGTTCCTGCTCACCGCCGGTTCGCTCTCGGTGAATTTTGCTGGTTTGCTGCTGGTGGTGGTCGGCTTTATCCTCTTGATTCTGGATGTACGCCTGCCTTCGCATGGAGTGCTGACGGTTGGGGCGCTGATTGCGCTGGTGCTGGGGTCGCTGCTCTTCTTTGATAACAGCGGCGATATTGGCGCGCCCGCGCTCAGTCCGGTGGTGCTGGCGGTGATGATGGTGGTGGTGGCCGCGATTGCCGGGGTGGTGGTGGTGGGTGTCATCCGCTCCCGCCGTCTGCCCGTGACTACCGGCACAGAGGGGTTTATCGGCAAGGTTGCTACGGTGACGGTCCCCCTGGCTCCCTCTGGTCGGGTAAACCTGCTTGGAGAGGATTGGGCGGCTAAAAACCTGGCCGCGCCGGATGTGCCCATCGAGGTTGGTCAGAAAGTGCGCGTGGTGGAGATCAAGGGGCTGACGCTTTACGTTGCCCCTGTCGAAACTCATACCCAGATTCCGCAGGTAGCTGAGGGCGCTCCACCTGTATGAGAGACGGGCCAGGCTGAGCGTCTGTCAATGAACCTGAACAGTAGCAGGCCAGGAGTTTGCAAGTCTTTCTAGTATCCTATCCCCGATTATTTAGGAGAAGGAGAAACGTTCAATGGATTCGGGAACTGTGACCCTCATTGTCCTTTTGTGTGTCCTGGTTTTGATTGTCCTCATCTTTGTCAGGGCAGGACTGCGTGTGGTGCAGCAGTACGAGCGTGGCGTCATTTTCCGCCTGGGCCGCCTCCAGGGGGCGAAAGGTCCGGGGCTGTTCTGGATCTGGCCGTTTATCAGCCGGATACGCCGCGTGGACCTGCGCATCATTACGCTGGAAGTGCCGCCGCAGGAAGTCATCACCCGCGATAACGTGACTATCAAAGTGACGGCGGTGGTATATTTCTATGTGGTGGACCCGGCCCAGGCAGTGGTGCAGGTGATGGACTACTTCCGCGCGACGGCTCAGATTGCCCAGACGACCTTGCGCAATGTGCTGGGGCAGTCGGAATTGGATGAGATTCTGGCCGAGCGCGAGGTGATTAACCGCAAGCTTCAGGCGATCATTGATGAGCAGACCGAGAAATGGGGTGTGAAGGTGACGGTGGTGGAGATCAAGGATGTGGAACTGCCGACTTCGATGCAGCGGGCGATGGCGAAACAGGCCGAGGCCGAGCGCGAGAAGCGGGCGAAGGTCATCCATGCCCAGGGCGAGGCGATGGCGGCTAATACGCTGGCCCAGGCTGCCGAGGTAATCTCCAGCGCGCCTGCGGCGCTGCAACTGCGCTATCTGCAAACGCTGACCGAGATTGCCGCCGAGAAAAACTCGACGATTGTGCTGACCGATATTGCGGGCTTTTTGACACATGTCAGCAACGGGACGCATCCGTTGGATGCCCTCAAATCGGCCTCCCTGGAGTCAGCGCCCAAACGCTAAGAGGCATGCGCCAGGCCGCTCTGACGCGAGCGCCAGGATGGGGAGCAGGTTCTTTCCCCATCCTGGCGCTGGTTAGTCTGAGCTGGCTTCTCGCTCGATGTGATGATTTCTGGCCGCTTGATTGGCCTGGATGTAATCCATGCAGCGGCGGAAGTCCTGTTCTGAGATGAGACCTTTGTTCACGTAATACGTGAGCATAACATCCAGCTTGAGGATGCTAATCAGGTTATAGCCATGCTGGTGGAGGCGTTCGGCGGCGCCCTGCCCCCGGTCAATCAGCACGATGACATCTTTGACGACCAGATCATGGTGTTCGAGGAAATGGGCCGTATCCAGAATACTGCCGCCCCTGGTAATCAGATCGTCAATGATCAGGACTCGCGCGCCCGGCCAGTAGCGGCCTTCGATGCCGCGCTTGCCAGTGCCTTCTGGACGCAGACGCGGGTAGATGAGCGGGATATTGGTTTCCAGCGAGTAGGCGGAGCCTAAGAGCAGGCCACCAACTGGAACCCCGGCGACGAGTTCAAAGGGATGCACCTTGGGGCGGCGCATGGATTGCGCCAGGCTGATTTCTTGTTGAATCAGTTTGCTCGCTACGCGCAGCGCGCTGGGATTCCCAATGAGCATCTTGGGATTGATGAAGACGGGTGAACTGACGGTTGCCTCGCTAATAGTAAAGTCCCCAAACTTCACGGCCCCCAGATCGAAGAGCATCTGCGCCAGCCAGAGGTTATCAAGCGATTGTTCTTTTGTCATGCTTCCTTCCCATCCCAAGATGTTGAAAAAGGCCAGGGCGGTATCGCGCGTTGCATTATAACATACCTCCAATGTGCAGCCAACAGATGGGGCAGGAATGGTTCGCCGCCAGCCGCAGGCGTTCTTGGAGCGTCTCAGCTAGCATCTTAGCCACCCGATATGGTCAGCCGCTCGAAGCGCAGGGCCAGGGGGCCGGTGTAACCGCCAGTGAATTGTGTTTCACGTGAAACAGATGTCCGGGCGAGCGCTTCAAGCAGGTTGCCGCTCAACGAGCCGCCTTTGATCGGTGTGGCCTGTCCGCGTTCCAGCCGGTAGCCGAGCTTGATCTCGGCGACAAAATCGCCGGTCAGCGCATCCGGGTTCAGCCACGAAAAAGCCACCAGATGGTACAATGGACCCTCGCCCTCTAGCAAGTACTGTACCGTGTGGGAGCCAGGGGGGATCTCGATGTTGGCAAAGCTGCCGGTTGGGCGAATATGCATATAGTCTGCATAGCGCCTGGTGGCCCACCAGGCGCGCAGGTAGTGGTCTTGTATCAGGACCACTCGCTCACCCGGAAGACCCTCTTCGCTGAAGGGGGCGCTGGCCTGTCCATAGGGCAGCAGCGCGTTGCTTATGAAGGTCAGGCGGTCTCCTTGTATCCTGTCGTCGCCGGAAATGGATGCGCCCAGGGCGAAGCGGCTCATGGATTGATAAGCCGCCCGCGCGGAACTGTGGAAGATAAGCGGCGAGAAGAGGTCCACCAGCGCCTCGCCGCTGATGACGACTGGCCCCTCGTGCGTGGGCGCCAGGCCGACGCGCAGGCTGTCGCGTGCATAGCGCGCCGAACGATGAACGACTTCTTCAAGGGTAAGGTCGGCCAGCCGCCGCCGTTGGGGCATGGCGTGATATTCGGCGGTCTGTGTTCCGTCGCTGGCGATCAGGACCAGATCACACAAGACCTCGGTTTCGCTGCGGCTTGCCCGGATGCCCTGGCTGTTGCGCAGGGTGATCGCGCTGGCGGTGGCGAAGAGTTCGACGCTGCTGAGCCGGATGCCCGGCTCGTCGGCGACGGCGGCCAGCAGGCGCTCGCGCAGTTCCGCCAGGGCGGCCAGCCGCGCGTCGTCAGAATCGGCCAGCGCGCGATCTGCCGTTTCAACTGCCGGGTAGCCAGCAGCGGGCATGCCTGGCAGGCTGTAGGGCAGGTTGTCGGTGAGGCCCGCGATCACGACGCTCTCTTCCAGAGCGCGCTGCAACCGGGTCTGATCGGTAATCTCTTCAGGGAGCAGGATGCGGCTGGTTGCGCCTCGCGCCTGTCGGCGATTGAAATCGCCGCCCTTATCTGTAAATGAGCCTGGCTGGGAGTCGCGCGGCGGGTGATCGTTATAGACGCGCATCTCTACCTGTTCGGTGCTGACCAGACGCTGCGTTTCGGTCTGAGCGCCGATCAGGAAGAGCTGGGCGCTGCGCCGGGTGGTCTGTTGGGCCTGCCAGTCAGCCACGCCAGCCTGATGCTCTAATGCCTGGGTTACTGTTTCCAGAGGGTCTGTCGGGCGCATTATCCCAGCCTCGCTTTCATGCGCAGATGCGGGCCGCCGGAGGAGACGGGTACCCAATCGTTATGCCCCTTGCCGCACCAACCACCATCGAGCGCGAAATCATTGCCAATGGCAGAGATGCTTTGCAGCAGATCGGGGACGTAGCCGGTGATGCCGATGGGCGCGAAGAGGCGTCCGGTGCGCTGGCCGTTGATGATCTCCTCACCATAGTGAGCGGTGACTTGAATGCCCCAGCCCAGCGGGTCTTCCATACCGCTGCTCGCCTGGCGCAGATAGATGCCATGCTCCAGGCTGGCGAGCAAGTCTGCTGGCGGGACGGTTCCGCGCCCGAAAAAGGTATTGGACATGCGCGCGTAGCTCTTGCGCGCGTAGTTTGTGCGGCGTCCGTTGGCGCTGCGGCTGCGCCCGGTGAGCGTTGCCGACACCAGATCGGTGAGTGGAGCCACCAGGACGCCATCGCGCAAAATCTGAGTTGGCGCGGCAGGCTGGCCCTCGTCGTCGAAGAAATAGGAGGCGTAGGCGCCTGGGATGGTGGGATCATCGAACATATCCACTGCTGGCGCCGCGACGCGCTGATCGAAGTAGGTGGCGCTTCTGGCGCGGCCTTTGGGGAAGAGGTCTAGCTCGACGCCGTGTCCGAAGCATTCATGGGCAATCGTGCCGGAGACGGTGGGGTCCGTGACCACATCGTACAGCCCTGGCTCGATTTTGTCGGCTTCGAGGAGCCGCAGCGCCGTCTCGCAGACTTCGCTCAGTTCGGCTTCGCTGAAGTCTGCCAGTTCAAGGCCGCCCGTTCCGGCGTGGGTCAGCCAGTTATATTGCATGGTCTGGCCGTCGGAGACCACGACGGTCAGGTCGAGCCGCGTGCGAGTGATCTCCTGCTGCATCTGGCGTCCGCCGCCAAGAAACAGCTTGCGCTCTTCGTGATCGTTATAGGTGATTTCGGCGTTCACAACCCGCTGATGAAAGCCTTGCGCCTGGCTCTGAAGGAGGCGGAGCCGTTCCAGTTTTTCTGGCAGCGAGAGGCTGGCAGGCGAAATCTGGCAGGGCGTGGCGAAGGTTTGCAGGTTATTGGCGCCAGTCTGGCCGCGCTGCTCCAGGGGCAAGATGCCTGCTGGCGCTTGCTCGCGGCTGGTGATAGGGATGCTGCTGGCCCAGGCGCGCAGACCTTGAGCCAGGTGGTCCGGGTCCAGGTCGCTGGTGGCCCATTCTTCCAAATGGTCGCCGGTGAAGAGAGTGAAGACGACGCCCTGGCTGGGGTCTTGAGGGTTGGCGCTTTGCTCGCGGTGATCGATGCCGATTCGCGTACCGCTGGCGCTGGTGTAGAGCGCCGCCGCGTAGGGAGCGCGCCGCTCTAAATCAGCCACCAGTTCTGCCAGGAGGGTGGATAGAGAAATATCCATAACCTTTAGTTCTCTCCTGGTGATTCTCCCCAGGCGCGTTGAATCGCTGCCGCATTGGTTTGTGTCGCGCTCATGGCTGCACTCGCTTTCTTTCGATCTCGCCATCACTCACTTACATTCTACTCGCTCCTGATCCCGATTGCCAGCATATCAGGCCTGTTCGCGGCTATCAACACTAGCGAGCGCGCTGCTCCAGTTCAGCCGGGGATTGCCCCTGTCCGTGTGATATGCTACAGATGACAAAGAGTTAAACCGCAGCAGTTCAACGCGGCGCTGGGAGGGAAAATATGGCAAAAACCAATGATGAGACAAAGCAATCAGCGCTTCATTCTTCAGAAGCGCGGGAGTTGGAAGCGAAAATAGAGGAGCTACAAAAGCGTATCGCGCTTCTGGAATCAGTCGTTCATGAGGTCGCGCTCCAACAACCTATACCTGCGGAGCGAACCGAGCGGCTATTTCGCCATCTGGATGAGTGGTTGGCAGACGAATCTGGCTATGATGAGGAAACCTGGCCCAAAGTGAAAGCTGCCCTGGAAGAGGATCGGCTCTCCTCGCGGAGCCTGTTTACAGATGAGTAGAATCATTTTGCTGGATGCTGGTCCGCTTGGCATGCTTGCTCATCCCAAGCCAGCGCCTGAGATTGTTGCCTGGCTGCGTCGGTTAGTACAAGAGCAGGTCAGGGTGATTGTTCCTGAAATTGCAGACTATGAGTTGCGCCGTGAACTGCTGCGTATTGGCAGCGTAAAGAGCATTGAGCGTCTGAACGAACTCAAGAATGATCTGGATTACCTCCCGCTGACGACCTCAACGATGCTCAAAGCTGCTGAGTTGTGGGCAGAGGCTCGGCGTCATGGTCGGCCAACTGCCGATAACAAAGCCCTCGATGGGGATATGATTCTCTGCACTCAGGCGGCCATCATCAGCCGCCCAGAGGATGAGGTTATCATCGCCACAACGAACGTTGGGCATTTGTCTCACTTCAGCCAGGCGAAGCTGTGGAAAGACATCTAAGCTATGCTTGCGCCACCCCGGCAGTATCGCGTACAATTCAGGCGCTATGTCTTTGCTAACCGTTGAAAATCTGACAAAATCGTTTGGCGCGGAGATGGTTTTCTCCGACGTCAGCTTTCGCGTGGACGCCAATGACCGGATTGGGCTGGTTGGTCCGAACGGCGCGGGCAAATCAACCCTGCTGGATATTCTGGCTGGCCGCCAGGAGGCGGATGGCGGCGCGCTTTCCGGCGCGAGCGCGCTGCGCGTGGGCTATCTGACGCAGACGGCAGGCTTTGTGCCAACGCGCACACTGCGCGAAGAGATGCTTCAGGTCTTTGCGAACGCGCATGCCTGGGAGCAGGAGCTGCATACGCTGGCGGCGCGCATGGAGACGCCGGAATCGTTTGAGAATGCTGAGGAGTACGAGCGTCTGCTGGACCGCTATGCTGAGTTGCAAGAGCGGTTTGAGCACGCGGGCGGGTATACGATTGGGGCGCGCGTTGACCAGGTGCTGGATGGCCTGGGCTTTACCAAAGAGCAGCAGGCGCTTCCCGCGACGAGCCTGAGCGGCGGCCAGCAGACGCGCGCGGCGCTGGGCAAGCTGTTGTTGCAGGAGCCGGACCTGCTCTTGCTGGACGAGCCGACAAACCATCTTGATCTGGCTGCGCTGGAATGGCTGGAAGAGTATCTGAGCGGCTGGAAGGGCGCGATCATCGTCGTGGCCCATGATCGCTATTTTCTTGATAAGGTCGTGTCGCGCGTGCTGGAACTGGCATTTGGGCGTGTCGAGGAATATAAGGGCAACTACACGCGCTACTTGCAGCAGCGCGCCGAGCGGCTGGAACGGCGGCGCAAAGAATACGAGGAGCAGCAGGAGTATATCGCCCGCACCGAGGAGTTTATCCGGCGCTATAAAGCTGGGCAGCGCAGCAAAGAGGCGCGTGGCCGCCAGACGCTGTTGAACCGGATGGAGCGGCTGGAGCGCCCGCAAGATTTTCAGGAAATGCGCTTCCGGCTGGGCAAGCAGATTGAAAGCGGGCAGATGGCGCTTTCGACGCAGAAGCTGGTGGTTGGGTATCCAGAGACGAATGCAGCCGATGGCGCCTTGCGTCTGTTGATGGTTCCCGATATGGAAGTGCAGCGCGGCGAGCGCATCGGCATGCTCGGCCCGAACGGCAGCGGCAAGACGACCCTTTTGCGAACGATTATCGGGCAGCTTGCTCCGCTGGAGGGGCGCGTGGCGCTGGGGCATAATGTGCTGGTGGGCTATTACGCGCAGACACATGACGACCTGAATCCCCAGAGTACGGTGCTGGATGAGATTCGCCAGGCAACGCCCTTCAGCGAGGAGAGCGCCCGCACGTTTCTGGGGCGCTTTCTCTTCAGCGGAGATGATGTCTATAAGCCGATCAGCGCGCTCAGCGGCGGCGAACGCAGCCGCCTGGCGCTGGCAAAGCTGACGCTGCTCGGTGCGAATTTCCTGGTGCTGGACGAGCCGACGAACCACCTGGACCTACCCTCGCGCCAGTTCCTCGAAGAAGTGCTGGCCGGGTATGATGGAACGCTGCTCTTCGTTTCGCATGACCGCTATTTTGTGGATGCGCTGGCGACGCGCGTCTGGATGGTGCAGGACGGGGCGCTCATCAACCATCCGGGCAATTATACCGATTATCGGACGCGCAAGGCCGCTGCGGCGGCGCGCGCGGCGATTCAGGCGCGGCGGCAGGAATCGCAAGCCGCAGCGGCCCCGTCGCAGGCAAATGGGAGAAAAGGCCAGACGGTCTCAAGTAAGGGCAAGGCCACGCGCCAGATCGGCGATGTCGAAGCGGAGATCAGCGCGACTGAGCAGCGTGTCGCTGCGCTGGAGGAGCAGCTCTCGGCGGCCAGCCTGGAAGCCGACGTTGAGCGCATCACGACGCTTGCCGAAGATTACGAGCGTGAGAAAGCCAGATTGGCTGCTCTTTATGAGGAGTGGGCAGGCTTGAGCGAGTAGAAGCCCGTCAACGTGCTGCTGCAAGGCAGCAAAGGAACCAGATATGCAAGCACAGGTTCAAGTCTATCCTGAGCGCTATCTTGAGGTGCAACTGCTGTTTGCTCGGAAAGTGGCTGAAGTTGCCCGGCTGTCGCTTGCTGAAGCTGTTCTGCATAATACGGCGATCTATAAAATCCTGGGGATAGAAGGCCAGTTTGACGCCGCGCAGCCAGCATGGCAATCGTATATCCAGGGATTGCAGGGGACGCGCCAGGATACCGCGTGGGCCTATCAGACCTATCTCACACGCTATCCAAACATCCCGAAGTTCACGGATTTTCCTCATTGGGGGTGCTTCGCTTATGATTACTATCCTGAGCGCCTGGCAATTCGTCTCCACTTTTCTAATCAGGATACCTCGTCCTGCGGCGCGTTGAGCCACGAGCGGCGATCTGTCCGCGTGGCCGAAATGCGCGCGATGTTTCAGTATATTCGAGACGCTCATCCCCAGGCAAGATGGGTATCTGGGGGATCGTGGCTCTACAATTGGGATGCGTATCGGCGTCTCTTCCCACCGACCTTTGGGCAATCGGCCAGGGTTGACAGCCCTCATTTGCAATTTCGCGCTTTGTGGGGCCAGTTTCTCCGGCATACCTGGCAGGTGAATGAGGAGATGGCAGCCGATTTCTTGCAGCGGGTTCAGCGCCTGCGCGCTCTTGAGGGCATTGCGGATTGTTTCCCCTATCAGGTACTGGTCACGCAAGGTGAGCTTCAGGACTTTTTCGCGTTTTATCAGGTGTAGGCCAGAACGTGACGAGGTAAACATGGATACTGTTCCAGTTGAGGTGTGGGGTGAGGGCGAGCCTGTGCTGCTGATTCATGGCAGCGGCGCGCCCGCGCCGATTAGCGAGATGTGGGCCAGGCAGCGCCCGCTGGCCGAACGCTATCGGCTGCTGATCCTGACGCGCCGGGGCTATGGAGATCGGCCTGTCGTTACCCAGACCGACGTGGAGGGGGATGTGCAGGATATGTTGAGCCTGCTGGGAGCGGGCGCGCATCTGGTGGGGTTTTCCTATGGAGGGATTGTGACGATGATGGCTGCGGCGCGCAGGCCAGAACTGGTGCGTTCATTGACGGTGATCGAGCCGCCCGCGCTGAGCGTGGCATTTGGCAATCCGGCGGCGGATGCCCAGGTGGACGGGCTGAGCCACTTCGAGCCGCCACCGCTGGGCAAGACGCCTGAAGAGTTCTGGAAAGACTTCAGAAGGCTGATGGGCCAACCGATCCCAGAACGTGTCGAGCTATCGCCTATCGAGCGCAAAGCCGTTGAGGCGCATATGGCCGAAGCGCCGCCCTGGACCATCTCTATCCCGCTGGATGCCCTGGCGGCAACCACCTTCCCTAAGCTGGTGGTGAGCGGCAATTGGAACCCCGCGCTGGATGCGGTTGCCGATATTATTACTGCGCGGCTGGGCGCAGAGCGTTTTGTGCTGAAGGGCTGGTATCATACTATCTATCGGGCGGGCGCGCCGTTCAACCAGCGTCTGGAGGCGTTCTGGCAGCAAGCTGGCGGTTAAAACCGCACCTAAGAATGCCTCACACAACCGACGGTTGGCCCCACCCCTGCCGCCTGGAAGGACGGCGCTACAACCCCGTCCCTGCTCGTGCGGAGGGTGTGTGAGGGGTTCTAAAGGCCCAAGGCCACCAAATCCGCCGACGCGGATTCCCCGCCCCCAGGGTACGTCGCTGGCCGCTGCGGGCTTGTCAATAAAAGGGAGATGAGCAGATGGCTATCCTGCTGGGAATAACGGGCAATATCGCCAGCGGCAAGACGACGGTGGGGCAGATGCTGCTGGAGCTTGGGGCGGCGCGCTATATTGACGCCGATCTGGTGGTCCATCAACTCTACGAGCCGGGCAAGCCCATCTATGCAGGTGTGGTTGCTGCTTTTGGCTCGGAGATTCTGACGCCGGAGGGCGCGATTGATCGGCGCAGGCTGGGGAATATCGTCTTTAACGATGCTGAGGCGCTGCGTCGCCTAGAGGCGATTGTGCATCCGGCAGTGGGCGCGGCTATCGCCGCCGAAATCCAGGCAGAGCCGCCAGATGCGATCTTGATTCTGGACGCGGTGAAGCTGCTGGAGGGCGGCACTGGCGCGCTCTGCAAGAGCCGCTGGCTGGTGATCTGTGAAGAAGAGCAGCAGTTGCGGCGGCTGATGGAGCGCAGCGGCTTCAGCGAGGAAGAGGCGCGCGCAAGACTCCGCTCGCAGCCGCCCACTGCGCCGAAGCTGGCGCTGGTTGATGAGGTGATTGACAACAGCGGCACGTTGGAGGCGACTCGCGCCCAGGTCGAAGCCGCGTGGGCGCGCTTTCAGCAGGGGCTGGCTACCGCAAGCCAGCCATAAGAGCACTTGCCTCGATGCTATCGCTCGCCTTCGATGACCTGTTTCATGACCATGAGATTCGTGAGCAGGCCGATGCCGCCGGGGACGGGCGTAATCGCTCCGGCTACCGCTTTGACGCCCTCAAAATCTACGTCGCCGGTGATGCCGCCCTCCGGCTTGACGTTAATGCCCACGTCTATGACGGCTGCGCCTGGCTTGACCATCTCGGCGGTAATCAATCTGGCCTGACCAGCCGCCGCGACCAGGATGTCGGCCAGGCGTGTTATGGCGCCCAGGCTGCGGGTCTGGCGGCCACAGATGGTGACGGTGGCGTTGCGCTGGAGCAGGAGAAATGAGAGCGGCTTGCCAACGACGTTGCTGCGCCCGACGACGACAGCGCGCTTGCCCGCCGGGTTGATGCCTGCGCGGTCCAGCGCCTCCATGATGGCGGCGCTGGTGGAAGGGACAAAGGAAGGCAAGCCAAGAAATAGATTTCCCGCGCTGCGCGGACTGATGCCGTCAACATCTTTGGTGGAAGCGATGGCGTTGGCGGCGCTCTGCTGCGAAAGGTGCGGCGGGAGCGGCATCTGAATGATGATGCCCTGAATATGGGCGTCTTCGTTGAGTCGGCTGAGCTCTGTGCTCAGCGTCTCGTCAATGGTGTTATCGCTTTCCAATGAAATCAGCTGAGCGTCAACGCCGATCTCGGCGGCCACGCGCAAAAGCTGCTTGATATAGACGGCAGAGGCGGCCTCCTCGCCGACGCGCACAATCGCCAGTCCTGGCGGCCAGCCCAACTCCTCGGCGCGCTTTCTGGCTTTCGCCTTAAGTTCATCTTTGATGATGGCCCCCAGCGCCCGTCCATCCAGAATCTGCGCAGGCATCGTGTCTCCTTGTCGTATCAGGGTGGTGTCGTGATCGTGTCGAGATAGTGTCAGACGCCCATCTTTTCGCGCACCGTCGCCAGAATATCCTGGGTCATGGGCGCCGCGCCCCCTCTGGCGGCATTCAGGCGTTGCAGCAGCGCCTCGGCCAGCGCCCGGTCTTTGATGGCTTTCAGGTTGATGAGTACGTTCAGTTCGGCGCTTTCCAGCGCGGCATGTGCTGTGACAGCGGCCACGCCCACGTCGCTGATGACGTTGAGGTTGCCAATTTCTGCCAGTGTTTGGCAGAGGTCCAGCGCCTGGCGCGCCCGTTCGGCGATGCTCAAGGGTGCTTCGGCGGCTCCCTTGAGCGCCTCCTGAATCTGCGCGGAGCGCGTCTCTTGCTCATCTGGCGTGGCTTTGGGAAGTTTATAGGCGGCTGAGAGCGCGCTATAGGCGGCGATGTCGTCAGCGATCAGCCGGGCGCATTCGGCGCGTAGTTGCTCGGATTGCTTCAGCGCGGCGCGGATAGCCGGTTCTACCTCACGATATTTTTCGCGTCCCAGCGTGAGGTTTGCGACCATGCTGCTCAGCGCGGCGGAGAGCGCGCCGCACAGCGCCGCCACCGAGCCGCCGCCCGGCGTGGGCGCGCTGGACGCGAGTTGATCGAGAAAGACACCTAGAGGCTCTTGCTGCATGCGTGCTTCCGTTTCTGCGTGTAGCTTTATTTAGTTCTTGCCGCCGCATTCTAGCATCTGGCTTGAAGGCGCTGCAATCTCAGCTCTACGCGCGTGCCGCTGATTGGTTTGCAAGGCTTTGCTTCTCTTGATGCGTGGTCAGCCTGGTATGCTATAATTTTGCCATGTCTATAGAAGCCACACCGCTCACCAGCGTTGAAATCACCGCGCCGCCTAAGCTGGAACGGATATATGCCCTGCTCGTTCAGGCGTATGGCAAGCCAGACTGGCTCCCCGACGGCGATGCGCTGGGCGGGCTGGTGGGCACCATCCTCTCGCAGCATACGTCGGATGTGAACTCAGAGCGGGCGTATCGGCAGCTGGTGACGACGTTTCCCACCTGGGAACAGGTGCGCGACGCGCCTGTGGCGCAGGTGGCGCAGGCGATTCGCTCCGGTGGGCTAGCAAATATGAAGGCGCCGCGCATTCAAGAGGTGCTGCGTGTGCTGACGAGTCGGCTCAATGGCGGGCCGCTCTCGCTTGATCTGCTGAAGACGTACCAGCTTTCGGAGGCGCGTGAGTATCTGCGCTCGCTGCCAGGTGTGGGGCCAAAGACAGCGGCCTGTGTCCTGCTGTTTTCGCTGGGGCTTGCTGCCTTTCCAGTGGATACGCACGTGCTACGAGTAAGCAAGCGGCTAGGGCTGATTGGGGCGAAGGTGTCGGCGGACCAGGAGCACGTGGTCTTTGAGCGCATCGTGCCCGCCGAGTGGGCGTATCCCTTGCATGTGAATCTGATTCGACATGGGCGGCGAATCTGCCACGCACAGCGCCCGGCCTGCGCACATTGTCCGCTGCGGCTGGAATGTGCGTATTATCAGGCACTCCAAGCCGATCAAGAATGAGCGCAACAACCGCAGCGAAATGGGTTAATAAGAACCCCTGAGGGCATTTCTAAACTTGTTAGCGCCGCTTGCCAGATATTCTTGCGCCTCCTGTAGAGAACCTCCTCCTGCCCTTCGAGTTGCTGACCCGTTCAGTCCAAGCTTGGCCTGCTGGGCCCATCCTCACGGGGATCCAGGCGCTGGGCTTGCTCGGTGGGGAGCCGTGTCGGCGGGCGCAGCCAGAGCGAGACATGGGCGGGCTGCATCGTCTCCTGCACCACCGCCAGGAGATGCTCGCGCAAGTGCTCCAGATCCAGCGCCTCTCGCAGCGTCGCTGAGAAAGCGTCCAGCGTCTGCTGGGCGTCATACTTTTGGCGATAGAAGCGCCGATCAATGCTGGCCTGGATACGGCGCCGCACGGGCACGAAGAGCGCGGCAATCGCCAGGGTGGAGACGACCAGCACCGGCGGATTGCTTGTGGCCTGGCCAGTGAATTGCCCGGCCAGACTCTCCAACCCGAGAATCAGGCCCCCGTAGAGGGCAGCCAGCAGCACGGTCAGCGAGCCATAGACCAGCGCCTTGTTGATGATCGTATCGATGTCCCACAGCCGGTAGCGCAGGATGGCAACCCCCACCGAGAGCGGGATCGACACGTAGAGTAGGCCGGGAAAGAAGTTACTCAGCAATTGGTACGGAGCATCAGGCGCGCTCAGTCCAGGAACCACCACCCCAAGGAGGTTCGAAAGCCCCGCCACCACCACACCCGTCGCAAAGCCAAAGACCAGCCACTTCGTCTGCTGGCGCTGAACCGGGGTATACACCCGCCGGTAGCGATAGACCAGCACCGCAGCGATGCTGCCCGGGGCCAGCAGGAGGCCGACGGGGAAGAGGGGCCCAGGCCACTGGGGGGCGTCGTAGGGCGTTGGTAAGAAGAAGAAGCCGACCCACGCCACCTGCAACAGTGCCACCCCCCAGGTCCAGCGGGGCGCAAACCGCCCGGTGGGGAAGGTCAAGAGAAACACCTGCAGGCCGAGCCACTCGGCGAGCGAGGAGAGCTCGAGGAGGAGCTGAAACGGGAGCGGGACCGGGCCAGAGACAATGGCGTGCCTGGGATTGGTGAAGCTGCCGCCAAAGAGGACGAGCAGGAGCGAGACAAACAGGCCATACCACTCCTGCGACTTGCGCCAGAAGATGAGCGCTCCGACGGCCAGATAGACCAGCAAGACGGCCACGAGCCACGAGATGTTGACGGCAGCATACGCCTCCAACGAGAGGCCCACCTGCTGCAGCGCCTGGACGTTGGCAGGCGTGGGCAGGGAAAGGGCGGAGCAGCGCAAGGGGCCCGAGGTGCAGACCGTCTGCAATTGGGCAGCGTAGGCCGGGAGGCCGAGGAGAAAATTGGCGAGCACGCCTGCGGCGATCAGCAGCCAGGCGCTGCGCGCAACGAGCAACCAGCGCCTACGTATGCGGGGAGCGGGATCACGGGGCATGGCAGCGTCGTGCAGAGTGGCAAGCGCAGCAGATGGCTGAGTCATCGCTGGATTCCTCCTTCGCCGGGAGCAGACCTCGTTCTTGTCGCAGCATACCATGCCTACGTGACGGCAGCGTTACGGAAAGCGTTACGAAGGCCCAGCGCCAGATTCGGGACAGATGCTGGCCCGACGCGTGTGGGCGAGCGAATGAGATCAGGCCGTCCTGCCTGATAGGCAGAGAAGCGCGACAACAATCGTGGCAGTATAGGTCAAAGCCACCCGCCTTGCTACTGCCGACCAGCCACACAGGGGCGGGCGAGGCACGCGGAAGTAACTGAACAGGCTGAAGCCGCGCCCAAAGAACCGTTCAATGCTCGTGCGTAGGCCCGCGTTCCTCGGCGGTCCAGGTGGGTGGCAAGCAGGAGCGGTTGCGTTGCCGTTTGGGATTCCACGGGACCACCGCCTCCGCGCCTAACGCCGAATGAATCCAGGCAATCAGACGCAAACCCCAATACCCCGCATCCAGGCGGATGATACGAGGACGCAGCCGATAGAGCAAGACTGCCCAGGCAAGCAGCGGTCGGACAAAGGGCGCATCATGCACGCTCGCGGGAGACAAGAGAAAGAGCAGCGGCAAGCCCGAACCCCGGCACAGCAGGGTATGCACCCGGTACCCCCGTAACAGCGGACGTGGGTGGTGCGCCGGAGCGTGCCTCACTTGGGCATCAGGATCACGTCGCCACCACGCCAGGATGGGGGCGCTATCGATGAAGAGGCTCACGAGCGCCGATGAGCCGACAGCGGATGGCAATTTGCACTGCCAGGATAAGCAACGCCTCGCCTACCGGGGCTCCGGCAGCCCGCTCACGTTTCCACTGTTGGGAAGGAGAGGGGATACGCCGCTGACCATGGGCATCGAGGGCAATCCGCACGCGAGCGCCAAGGTCGGCCAACTACGCAACCAATCGCGCATATCCTGGTAGGAGAGACGCCAGAGTGTTCGGAGCAAGGCGATCAGCAACAACGAAGCGTCACGAGTAGACCCTCGGATGCCCTCCGGGACCAGCTGGTAAAGGGGGTGGACACCGCCGCTGCGCCAGGCGTACCGCGAACCGACAGAGGGCCAGCAAATGGAGACGGGAGACCAGGGTCAGAGCATCCAGGTGCAGGGCAGGCTGGGCTTTGGCCTGAGCACGCTGATAAGTGGGAGGAGGGATCGCAACGGTGGATTGATGGAGAGCCGGAACCATGAGCTGACCCGCCTCGAGCGGATGACCGAAGCTGACTTGAGAGTATCCCGGAATTCAGTAAGAGCATTAAAGTTCACTGCAACCTCTGCTATGACAGAAAGCCGAGCATTCCGCCGCTCGTAAAGTCGAACTAAGAGCCATCCACCCCCGGATAGTAAGGCCGACAGAATAACAGAAATGGCAACAATACCAATATCGTGAGGCCAGTTAATCATTGATAGGTCTCCTAATCAGAAACATCAGTATGGCTCAACTGAGGAGGGCAAGTGGTATGAATATGGAACTGCAAAGGTTGTATAGGGCAGCACTATGATCGTCGCAGGCTTGAGGTGGCCGTGCGTAGCAGCAGCATTCGGGTTGCGATGGTAGACGTGTTCAAAGGTGCGTCTCCAGGGCCAGTCATTCATAAGGGCAGCCGATTCCGCTTTGCAGAGTGGAAGCTCGCCTGATTCAAGCACACTCCAGGAGCGCCCCTGAAGTCCATCTTCCCTGGCATCATCGCGCTCCTGGTGAATACGCTTAAGGACCAGGCAGTAGGGATTTCCGGAGGGAGCCGCGCAAACGGTGCCGTTCCAACGGTTCTGATGCCAGGGGACACGAATCGTCAAATGCTACATAGCATTCCTCGTCCATTCCGCAAATTGAGCATCCAGCTCGTGCCTGGCAGATGTGTCTTAACGGCTCTTTTTGGGTTCGCTGGTATCAAAGAACGCGAGATCGGGATGCTCAATGGTGGGCACCAGGAGCGAACGGTCCAGATATTTGTTGCCGCGCTCGCAGGAGGTTTCTGGCACGAAGAGGCAGGCGTGGCAGGCCGCCGCGTGCAAGACGACCATCTCCGTGAGAGGCGAATGCTCGGCGCAGAGAGGATCCGACGCACACCAGCGCATCCGTTCCAGCGCGGCATCAATGTGCCTTTCTAGCTGCTCAGGTTGGCCCAGGCTCACCAGACCTCCCAGGGTTCCCTCGCTATCGGGCGCAGCCGTGTAGATGAGTACCCCGGCCATCGGGCCATCCTCGTGATCTGGTGGCAGCGAGTAGATGCGCTCTCGTAGGCTTGCCGCTGTGTAGCCGCAGGCCAGCGACAGCTGGCGCATCAGCGCGTGCGCGAAGGTATGCAGCAAGATATAGCGCGCATCTGGGAAGCGAATCTGCTGGGGGTCAAGGTGGCGCTGCTGGCACCAGCGGTGATGTGCCACCCGAAACTCCTGCCGTCGGCGCTCAACGGCTGGGATGGCGTGTAGCCAGTGTTGAATGGTTTGCTCATCAAACTGGATGAAGATGCCCTCGCCGTGCACCTCCGAGGCGGGCGCCCAGCGCGTCGGCTGGCGCGAGAGGGGCGCGTAGCTCAGTTCGCCCTGCACCTCCTCTGCGCTGCCAAAATCATTGGGGGAGGTGATGCGCGTAAACCCCACTAATGCCAGCACTTCGCGCAGCCGTTCGATCAGGGCAATGCGCGAGAAGGTGCCCTGGTAGCGAGACGGCACCGGGGCGGCTTTCATCCGAAACTGTGGGAGGCTGGGAGCCTCTTCGGGATGGGTAAAGATGGTCCACTCCGGCACTTTGATGTTGGTCGGCCTGGCTGCGGCGGTGTCCTGCCCGCTCCGCTTGCGTTCCACAGCCTCCCAGATTTCTTCGGCGCTGTAGCTGCCAAACTGCGGTAGGGAACCAATATCACGCAGGAGCGCGACCTCCTGCACGTTGTGAGTCCTTTCCAGCACATGCCAGTGCATATCCACTAACTGGCCGAGCCGGTCAACCGCCGTCGGCACCGAGAGCGCGGAAAGCAGCACCGGGAACCAGCTATTGGAGGCTCCCAGTAGAATCGTTCTCATCTGCTCGGTGCAGCCGTCCTCCTCATAGTCGCGCAGGTGGGGACGGCGACCCCGGCAAAGCGGCATGGACGCTTTGGCCTCCTCGCCAAAGGCTGCCGACATCGGGCGTCCGCGCTGGCAGACCTCGCAGAAGACCTGGATGTCCGCTGCTTCGCCAGATACGCCGAACTCGCGGAGCCGCAGGAGTGACTGGCAATCAGTTGGTCCCTGGTGGACAAAATAGTCCCAGGGAAAATCATCGAGGTGGCCGTTCTGGCAGGCGACGAGAAAGCGCGCCGGAATGGCTGCCGGAGGGCGGGCCGCCCGCTGGCAGTTGCGGTGCAGATAGCGTGTATTCTCGGGGTGGAAGGGATGGGCCTTCAACTCGAAGAGATCGGAGTCCAGCGGGGCCAGGAGTCGGCAGAACGGGCAGACCATCCAGCGTGGAAACGCGGCCACCGGCACACCTACCAGCGCGTTTTCTCCCAGGGCGCGCTCGTTCCAGGGGCCACTATCCTGTGACACCGGCAGCGCGAGCAGGCGATCTACCTGATAGCCTAGCAGGATACGGACCCATTGGCGCAGCCGCTCCTCGCCAATCTCGGTCATAGGCTGCGTCTGCCAGTCTTCCAGGCCCATCACCATAACAGAGAGGTTGGGCAGGTCCACCACTGCTCCCACGCCAAAAGTGGTGAGCAACTGATGCGGGCGCAAATCGCCCACATAATGCTTTTTGGCTTCTGCTCCGTAGGTCACGCCTCTTGCTCTCCTTCTGGCTCCAGCCTGGCAACGGGTACCAGCGGGCGCTCTGGCCCGCTCTCCAGGCTGCGCTCATCCAGAATCAGCCGGATCATCGGCTCGACATCGCGCAGCGAGGTCAGGCAGGTGAACGGCTGCCAGGCGCGCAGATCAGGCGCGCGCAGCAGGCCAAGCGTCTTACCGTCAGAGCGATCTCGATAGCCCAGGATGCGCCCGCCCGTAGCTCGCCGGGCGGTCTCCAGCCAGGCGTCTATACGCTCCTCTAGCTCGCGGCGCACGAAATCACCAGCTTCCGAATCGCCGGTAATCAGCCGGGCGCGCCCGGTAAGATCGGCAATCGCCTGCTGGAGATACGGGTGGCCGCCGGTAATTCGGCCAGCATGGGCGTTCTCATTGAACTCCAGCCCAAGCAGCCGCACATAGGCCACGAGCAGCGCCGATAGGCCGCGATCCAGGGCACGCGCCGAGAAGGGTGTGACCGAGAGCGCCTCCACGTGCTGATAGAAGGTGGCGTGGTAATGCTCAAACTGCTCATAGTGAGAGAGATCACGCGGGCGCGCCCAGTTGAGGACAGCGCAAACCAGGCCCGGTTGGCTGCGACCGATGCGGCTGGTGGCCTGGATGTATTCTGCTGTCGTCTTGGGCTGACCGGCCACAACCATCAACCCCAGGCGCTTCACATCAACCCCAACCGAGACCATATTGGTTGCCAGCAGGACATCATAGGGACGACGCTTCTCCGAGCCTTTGCCCGCTTTGCGCGCTGCCTGGCGTTCGGCTTCATCAATGGGATCAAAGACGACTTCAAGCCGGTCCAGCACCTTAGGGATGTCGGTGGAACTCTTGCGCGAGGTGAGTTCTTCAATAGACCCGGCCAGGCGTTTGGCAAGGCCGCGTGCATTCATTTTGCCCAGGCGGCTGCGCACATCGTCATCAATAAGGCGGCGCGCCCCGGCCAGTTCACGGATAGAATTAAAATAGCCTACCAATGTCATCCAGGGGTCAGCAGCGCGCCCATAGCGTTCATACAACACCTGCCCGGCAGACAGGAAGGCAACATAGACGCGAATTAGCACGTTCTTAAGTTTGTGGCCGGGCGCGCAGATGCCGAGATACCGCCTCCCTGGATACTGCTCGCCAGGAGGACGCTGGAGGGAGAAGAAATTGTCCTCAACATCCAGTCCCTGTGGCGGGAAGACCTGCACCTGACGCAAGAAAAGCGCGTGTACCTGCGCGGGCGCGTGTCTGATGGTTGCGGTGGAAGCGATGACCTTCGGGCGCACTGTTCGACCATCTACCTCCCACGAGGCCAGCCGGTCAATCACCGATTCATAGAGGCCGACCAGCGTGCCCAGCGGGCCGCTGATGAGATGCAGTTCGTCCTGAATGATCAGGTCAGGCGGGCGCAGCGGGCCGCGTGGCTCGGTGCGCACCATTGGCAGGCCGTTCCGGCGCGGATGCAGATCGCTGTCCTCAATCTCTGGCGAGCGGAAGCCGTGACGGGGGCAATAGCCGTTGACCTGCCCGAAGAGCATGCCCACCGCGCCATTCCAGGGCATTTGAGCGAACTTGTCAACGGTAGCGATGAGCAGAGACGGCAGGCGTCGGTAGATCTCCTCATCCACAACCAGCACCGGCAGCCCTTCCTCTGGCGCGAGCCGCTGGCTGAAAGGGCAGTTGCCCAGTGGTTCACCACAATAGATAAAGGTCCGGCCCGCGCCCTGATTGTAGGGGTCTACTTTGATATGGCGGCCAGGGTCGATCTTCGCGCCGCACCAGGGGCAGTTGGTCAGTTGGGCGGGCGAGCCACTGCCCCCCAGGGAACTGCCGCGCCTGAACTGCCCGTGATCGAGCCGGACGGCTTCGGCGCTGTCGCTGGTCCAGTTCGGGGTGGTGCGCTGGCCGACCCACAGGCCAATGCGAAACGGCGTCGTGCCCCAGCGCGTATCGCCTCTGTCCAGTGCTTCGCGGCGAATCACCTCGCAGGCACAGATCAGCGCAGTGGCGCGCTGGAACTGCTGGATGGTCAGCAGGCGCAGGGTATAGCGCATGAGAACGGCCACGCCCTCTTCGCCGGAGCGCCCACCAACCGTTCCCTGCAAGCGCCGGATTGCCAGGGTATAGGCAGTCAGGCCCAGGTACGCCTCGGTCTTGCCGCCGCCGGTGGGAAACCAGAGCAGATCGGCCACCGCGTCGGGCGCCGCGCCGCGCTCCGGGTGGCGCAGATCGGTCAGCGATAGCAGGTTCAGCAGGATAAAGGCAAGCTGGAAGGGACGCCAGGTGCGATTGGCCGGAACGTCAACCGCCGTCAGGTCAACTGGCTGCCCGCGCCGCGCAGCCTCAGAGACAAGCGTGTGAACGCGCTGCTGCCACATAGCGTGGTTGAGAAAGCGAAAGGCTGCTGCTGCCTGCGCGTTCGTGCCCAGCAGATCAATACCGGCCTGGATACGCCGCAAGGTCACGCGGCAGGCATCCAGCGCGTGCTGAGCCGTCTGGCGATACTCGCCAAGCCGGGCAGAGGGGTCTGCAATACGGTCCTTCTGGCCGACAATCCAGGCAGCATAGGACGTGACGAGCGGCATCAGCGCGCTGGCAAAGTCAGCGTCGGCGGTCTCGGCCAGGGTGCGCATATCCAGGATAAGATCGGCAAGGCCGGGCAGATCGTCTGCGCTTGGCGAGGTGGTCTGTGCGACTTCATAGGTTGGAGCAATGCGCGTGCGTATCCTCACGGCGCGGTCTGGCTGGCCGGGGGCCGTCTCGGTATGGATGCTGACACCATGCCCCACCGCAAACTCCACTCGCTGGCGGTAGAGCATCGCCATGGCCTGTTCTTCGTCCGGGGCGGCGCTGGCGACTAAAGTCGCGCCTTGAGGCTGCGCCACCAGGCCTGCCTGCGCAGGCTCCCCCCACTCCCCCGCGCCTGCGCCCAGCCCGCGAAGGCGGGCTTCGTGTCCCGTAGGGACTTCAGGTGCGACTTTAGTCGCCAGCCCCGTCTGGCGGCAGAAGATGGGCGCGCCATCGGGCGCTTCCACCTGAAGTTCCGGCTGGAAAATCCAGGCCAGATCGCGCAGTTTGCGGGGTTCGCGCTGGGTGTTGACCAGGAAGAGGGTGACGATCCAGTTCTCGCCCAGACGGCGCACCAGTCCGCGCACGATGACTTCTGGCTGGCGGGCATCGGGGAGCATTGCTTCGAGCGGGCCAACCTGTAAGGGGACATCCTCAAGGACGCCGCCCATTGGCTCGCGTTTCCAGATCAGCTTGGGGTTGCCGCTTTTGGGATTGAAGAGGGTGGCGCTGGCTACGCGACGATAGCGCCCCCAGGTGGCACGCATGCGCAGCGCCGAGGCCTCGCCATCAACGCAGAAGCTCAGGCCGAACGAGGAGGGATAAAAGGTGGCGCTCTGCGCTTCGCTTTCGGTGCTGCCCTCCTCGGCGCTGTCGGCGCCCGCGACGGCCAGATCATCCTGCTCTTCCGGCGCGACAACCCGGCGGCGACCTGGCGGCGCGTCCTCCTCCGGCCTTCGGGAACGGCTGCCTGGCCTCTCCGGGTTCGGCCACTCTCGCTCCCGTTGGTCGCTCGCGCGCTCCGGCTCCTCCGGGGTGTCGGGGCCGATGCGGCGGCGCTGGGGCGCGAGCATGCCGATCAGATAGCGATCTGTGATGTTGCGCTCATCAACCTCTTCTTCCGGCCCGCCTGCCGGTCCAAGCAGGTCATTCAGCACGAGCTGCTCTAATTCTTCGCGCATCTTGACCGGCGGCGGCGCGGCCAGCAGCGCCTTCGGCGGCTCAGGGCTGGTTGACGCCGCTGCGTCCTCTGCCGGGGTACGCTCTTCCTCCTCGGTGAGTGGTTCTTCTGCTGGTTCCTCGGCTTCCGCTTCCTCGAAGAGATCAGGCTGGCTGGTATCGTCCCAGAGCGTGCGCCTGGTCGTTGAGCGGTGCGGGCGACCTGATGGCTGCGTATTGCCATCCAGCGAGGCGCTGATCGCTTCGGCCAGATGGTCAGGGACGGTTTCAATGCCGAGGGCATCGGCATCTTTCACAAGATCAAGGCCGGTGAACAGCACCTTCAGCGCGTCGGCGGGGGCTTCCTGCACGCCGCTCCAATCCAGCCGGGCCTCGCCGCGATGCAGGCGCAGGTTCAGCAGCAGCAGGTTCAGATCGCCAGGCACGACGGCTGGCAAGATGATTGTCTCCATAACCCCCCTCTCACTTACTACTTTAACTATGGCTGGCGGCTGAAGGCCGCGCCTGAAGGAGCCTTTGGCTCCACAAAGCCCGCCTCCGCGGGCTAGGACGGAGGCTGCGCCCACACGGGCGGGGGGAGCCTGCGCAGGCAGGCTTGGTGGCGCAGCCTTCAGGCGCGGTTTTAACCGCCAGCCCGCTCCAGATTCCAGTGCTGACTGTCGAAGCCGTGCAGCAGGGGCGAGGGCTGAATGGCTGGCGCGATGATCAGCAGCGCCCGCATGGCGCGGGTCATCGAGACGAAGACCGTCCGGCGCTCTTTGGCGAGCAGATCGTCCCAATCATCCTCGGTCATGGCACTGCGCCGGGCAGGATATGGCCCGCCCACGAAGCCCGCCAGTGCGACGACCGGAAACTCCAGGCCCTTGGCGGATTTGAGCGTCAGGACTTTGATGCCGCGCCGCGTCAGGTCAAGGTCTCGCCCGTTCATGAAGGTGGCCTCCAATCCCCGTTTGCAGAGGTCGGTGGCAATGGATTGCCCGGCGTCTTTGGTGGGGCAGAGGATGGCGCAGGCTCCCAGGCCCAGCCGCGCCTCGCGGGCGGCGGCGGGAAAGAAGCGGGCCAGCAAGTCAAGCTCCTCAAGCTGGTTGGCGACAGCGCGCATCGCTGGCTGGGGGCCGTTATGCTGATACGATTCGGCTTGCTCGCTGTCCAGCAGGTCATCACCGAGGTAGCTGTGCGCGGCCTCGCCAATCTCGCGGGTGGAGCGATAGTTGACGCGCAGCAGACCCGTCCGACCCTTGAATTGCAAATCTTCGTGGACATCGCTCCAGCGAAAGCCGCTGCGGTAAATGGACTGGTTGGCGTCGGCGGTGACAAAGAGCCGGTTGGGGGCGCGGCAAAGCGCGATCAGCAGGCGCAGCAGGCTGGGGTCGAGGTCTTGCGCTTCGTCAATGATGACGGCATCGAAGCGTCTCAGTCCTCCCCCACTGCGCACGATCTCTTCCGCGCGAGAGCGTAGCTGCTGCCAGGTGAGTATGCCTGCCTGGCGCAGCCCCGCCAGAAACGCCTCGCGCACGCTCCAGACGGCGCGGCGCTGGATGTCGTTGAGCGGCTGCGTGCGCCCAGGGCGCGGCGCGGCGAGATAGGCGTCCAGACTGGTCAACTGGCGCGCCTCGATCACGTCGCTGATCTCTTCGATGAGATAGTCGAGATCGAGCGCGTTGATCGTCTTGACCTGCGCCTGCTTTTGCAGGGCGTTGCCCTCGAAGCTGGCGGCGCGGATGGCCTGCCGCGTGACCTGGCGCAGATCGGCTGGCCGGGCCATATGCGTCTGCTTATTGGCTCCGGCGATCTCGCCGGCCAGGCTGTCTGCCGTGCGCACTTCGACGCGGGCGACATCATCGCCCAGCAGGCTTTTGAGCAACTGGCGCGAGAAGGTGACGAGGGCGTTGGTATAGGTGGTGAAGAGGATGCGTGGCTGGGGCTGGCCCTCTGCCCGCAAGACGCGCAGCAGTTCGCGCACGCGATAGAGCGCGACGGTACTCTTGCCGCTGCCCGGCCCGCCTTTGACCAGCGTCGGCCCGCTGGCGGTGATGCTCCAGGTGACAAAGCGTTCCTGTTCGGGGCTGAGCTTGAGCAGAAACTCGACCAGTTTGCCCTCTTTGTAGCGCAGCAGGTCGTCGCCCTTTGGCGCGACATACTCCGGCTGCTTCACCACCTCAATCACCGGAGGCGCGCTCACACAGTCCAGCACCCGTATGAGCAGATGATCCGGGACTGGCGCGAGGATCACCTCATCTTGCGTGCGGCAGGCGATCAGACTGTCAAAATACTCCTGTGGAATGCCCAGGCGCGTGAGCAGGTCGGCATCAATCGGGATGAGCAGCGGAACCGCTGCGGCGGTCCCGGCATGCTTTGGGGGCGGCTCCAGCAGCTTCCCAAGCGAGGTCGGCGGCTCCGGCAGATCAATGTCCTGTAACGCTTCTGGCGACGGGGGCGAGTCGTCAAGCGCCTCGTCACCCTCATACACATCGTCGCGCTGCCCGACTTTGAGCAGCTTCACCCAGTCCTGGCCGCTCATCTGGTCGTGGCCGTAGGTATAGAAGATGCGATAATCACCGGCGCGCAGGCGATAGATATGCTGGCCCTGATACTTCTTGACCACTCTTTTCAGATGCCCATCGGGCGTGGGATCGTCGCAGAGCAGATCGGCTTTCTCTGATAGAAACGCTCGCTGGTCTTTGGGAAAGCCCCGGCGCTGGTTGGTATAGGTGCGGGAGAACGATACTTCATACGTCATCGGCAGCAGACCCTCCCTGTCACAGTACAACGTATCGGTTTTCATCCGGCGCTCATCTGCCGCTGGCTGGCGGCTCTTTCCTGCCCGCTGACCACGCGCTTGTCCGGGCAGCAGAGCGATACACAGCCCTATTGTACCGCAGAGGTCAATCGTTTGTGAATAGCTCGTGACGCGAGTCAATCCAGGCTTGTGTAATGGGCCAGATGGCGGCTGAAGGCAGGCGGGTAAACCCGCGCCTGTGCAGGCCCCCCCTGCCCGTGTGGGCGCGGCCTCCGTCCTAGCCCGCCTACGCGGGCTTCGTGGAGCCAAAGGCTCCTTCAGGCGCGGGTTTACCCGCCTGCCTCCTTGGATTTCCCTGTTAATCCTTGGGGGGATGCAAGCCAACTGCCACCCAGGTCTGGCGCGCTTCCACCAGCTTGTCTCGGTTCAAGTGCAGCGCCGCGACTGTTGCGCGCCCGGTAGGTGTCAGGCCAAGGATGCGGTCCCCTTCTGGAGACCAGGCAAAATGCTCGCCCCACTGCTGCTGTCGAGGATGGAATAGGGGCACGATCTCGCCGGTCAGCGGGTCAGATGCCTCAACCCGGTGGGGGTCAAACAATAGCCGCAGCGATGGCGTGCCTGGGCTGCTGCGCGCCGCCGCAAGGCTTTCGAGATGTACGCCTTGCTCACGGCTGCTCAAGCAGCACAGAAATGTCGTGCCCACGCTCTTTGAGCAGCAGCATGGCGCGCGAGCGGATCAGGATGCCCCGATCATACTGGCGCATCAACTCGTCTCGCCGTTGCCATTCGGCCAGGGTGAGTCCTGATCGCCTGCGTTTGGCACGCAAATGACGCAGTTCATCTGCGGCCTCCCGTGCCAGGGGATTGCGGGCTGCCGCTCATAACTCCTCATCAGACAGGTGGGTCATGGTCTCGTGGAGGTCTTGTAGGTCTGCCGAAGCCCCTTCCCCCTCTGTGGCGTTGGCAGCCAGCAGATCGAGTGCTTCCGCTTCGATAGGGCGACGGGTACCCTCTGCACGCTGTTTGATCTGCTGGTAGAGGTGATCGGGGACACGCAGCGTCAGCGTTTGATCAGCCATTGGCTCACCTCGCTTTCTTTCTTCTCATTGTACCACTGGCTTCCTCTCCTCTGTCTCTTCCCCCCTTTCTCTCTCTATAAGAGAGGCAGAGAGAAGACGCCAGCATCACTCTCTGCAAGAGAAAAAACGAAGAAAGAAGAAAGCGGGGATGCCGCTAGCCCTCTTCATCGGCGGGGACAGACCACACTTCGCGCCTCCGCCCGCCTGTGGAGACCATTTCCCAGCGCGCCCAGCCCAGGCGTTCCAGCACGAACAGCGCGTCGTTGATGCGCTCCGCCGAGACGTTCCGGCTATAGCGCCGGTAGATGTCTGTCCGCGAGAGGGCTTGCTCGCGCAGCATCGCCAGAATCTCATCGGCCATGCTGTCCCCTGTCGTGCGGGCCAGGCGCTCCCGCATCCGTTGTTCGGCTTCAGCCTGGCGCGCTTCCGCCTGCATCTCCTCCCATATCTCTGCCAGCACCTCCCTCCAACTCTGCCCGTCGGAGGTGACAGCATCGCCCAGGATGACCAACGCCCCTGGCGCTCGCTCGTGCAGCATCAACGCAAGCTGCTGCTGCGCCCCCCACGCTCCCACTACCTCAAACGTTTGCAGCAGCCGCCGCATCGGGGCGGCCCAGGGGCCGTAATCCTCGCCTTCCAGAGGCGGCTGGTCTTCCAGCATCCTCTGCACATCCCGTTGAGCCTTCAGGGTATACGCTTTCACTTCGGGGTCATTGGCTCTTAGCAAGTCTTTCATTTCGTCCAAGATTCCCACCTGTACACACATCCCTTTCTGGCGACGCTCACCCCGCGCTGGCCCACCCCGCGCTCCGGCACGTCCACACTTTCACTGTAGAACATATGTTCTACTTTGTCAAGAAGAAAGAAGTATGATGCGGTGGTGTGGCCGGTTACTTCTTTCTTCGTTGCGGGTCGGCTTATGCCTCTTCGTCGAACAGGCCGGGCGCGCGCGCGGTGGCCTCTGCCTGCCCTTTGCCTGGGGCGCTGGCCTCTGTTCGACGCGACCCCTTCTTGCCCTTGCCGCGCTTGTCGTGCAGACCCAGCGTCTCCTCTTCGGCGTAACGCTGGTGATTGAGCGCCAGCAGCCGCGCCAGCGCCTCTTGCCGCGCTGCTTCGCTGATGGTGTAGCGCGTGCCCTGCTTCGTCTGGTGGAAGCCATGCCCCAGGTCCAGATCGCCCCAGCCATAGGCCAGCGCGACGGCGCGATCCATCTCGGCGTGCAGTTCGCGCAGCGCGGCGATGTCTTCGGCCCGCTCGTGGGGGTCGTGGAAGCGGTTATAGGTTTTGGTCAGCCCTTCCTGCCGCCGCTGCATGATGCCCTGCCGCTCGTGGTAATACCACTCGCCAATCTCCTCTAAGCTCGCTGTGCTTTCAGGGAAGGGGTATGTCTCAAAGCAATCGGTGGGGGAATAATTCAACCGGGTTTCTAATTGAGATGAATAAGTTCGCGCCCAGGGCTCATGCAAATTAGATTGCAGCAGGGCAAATTGTGACCAACCTTCTATTGGAAACACTACAAGACGATGGGCAAAAACTTGATTAGTTGGAACAAAGGCGAAGCCAACATGGTGAGTTACAATGCAGAGGACCAGCACCCGCCGCATCCCTGCAATGGTGGCATAGAGGTTCATTGTTGGCCTCGCAAACTGCCACCAACGCCTGGCACGATCTTTTGCGGTTGCATCTCCTGATGCTAACTTATCGCGCTCTGGCTTGACCTTCTCACGCACGATAGCCATGCAATCAGGATAGGTTTCGGCTCGCTCTAACGGCCAATTATGGAAGTTAATCACCCAGCGGCTCGGTGACTGGTCCGGGCGTGAGTTCAGGTCTTCGCCATTCAGATAGGGAAAGAGAACATCTTTATTGCGCAGGTCTTTGGCAATCAGCGCCTGTGCCTCTTCTGGCGTCAGTACAAAGCCCATGCCCAGCACATAGGAGCCGATGAAGGATTTATCTTCGTTGGCAGCAAGGCGATAAGGCGGCCCATAGGCAACAAGAGGCACGCTCGTTGGCACTGTTCGTGTTCTAGTCAGTACCTCTGTGAGAAACGGGCTAATCTTAGAGACTACCCTCTCATCCAGTACACACTGCTCTTGCCAGGAGCCATGCCGCAGCCAGAGATGGGCCACTTCCAGCGAAGCCGTTCCAGGCCAGGGGCGGCTTGGCACCGCGCGATAGATGCTGAAGCCTTGCGCGGCGAGCCGGTCCAGCCCGACCTCGCGGGTATCGCCCTGGGCAATCGTGTTCGTCGCCAGCAGGCCCATATCGCCGCCTGGGCGCAGCAGATCCCCGCACGAAGAAAGAAGTAAGTGCAGAGGTCGGCGCTGCCTCGCTTGCCATCTGCCAGCGCCTCCACCAGATACTCGCGGTATTCGTCGCCCAGCGTGCCGGTAATCCGCTGGCCGCCCATGAATGGGGGGTTGCCCAGGATGGCGTGGAAGCCAGGGGCAAAGGGCTGGAGGGCGGCCACACCCGGCCCCGCCCCTGCCGCCAGGGATGGCGGCGCTACAAGTCCCGCCCCTGCCGCCAGGGATGGCGGCGGTACAAGCCCCGCCCCTGCCGTCGGGGACGGCGGCGCTGCAAGTCCCGCCCCTGCCGTCGGGGATGGCGGCGGTACAAGCGTGGACAGCGCGGCGTCGAGGGCGTCGGCGTCGGCGGGCCGGGCGTCGGCGTGAAAGACTTCGGGGAACTCCAGCCACCAGTGGAAGGGATGGCGTCCCGCCAGCAGCCGGTCTGCCTCCTGGCGCAGCTTTCTTCTTTCTTCGTTCGCCTTCGCTCGTTCCTCCGCTGAGTAGGGGCGCAGCCGGTCCTCTTCCAGCCAGGCCAGCGCCGTCAGATAGCGGTCACGCCAGCCCTCGCGCAGGCGGGCGCGCTCTCTGGGCGTGGGAGCCAGCGCGCTCGCCGTCAGCAGATCGCAGCCCAGCCTGAGCAGCGCGACGGCTTCCTCGGCCTCGGCCAGCTTGCGCTCCTTCGCTTCCGCTTCCTTCACATCCTGCACCAGCCGTTCGGCAATCTCGCGCCGCAGCTTCAGCGCCGTCTCCAGCGCCCGGCGCACCGGCTCCGCCAGCAGCATCAACTGCTGCTCATCCCCCGGCGTCAGCGACCACGTTTTCAACTGGCGCTCATCCGCGCCCAGCAGCGAATCGCCCCAGCGCAGGGCGTGGTCCAGGAAGGTGAACGGCCTGCCCTTTGCCAGCGTCACCAGCCAGAGCGAGAGCTTCGCCATCTCGACGGCCATCGGGTTCTTGTCCACGCCATAGAGGCAGCGGTCACAGATCAGCCGCAGGGCGTCGGCCCGGCGATTCTCCGGGTCATCGGGCAGCACCTCTTCGCTCTGGCCGCCGCGCGCGGGCAGGCCCTCGTAGGTCAGGACCGGCTTGGGGATGCCCGCCTGGCGCAGCCGCTCCTCTTCCTCGGCCCAGGCTTCCAGCAGCCGTTCGGAGAGATAGCGAGCCGCCTGCACCAGAAACGCGCCCGACCCCATCGCCAGATCGCAGACCTTGAGCCTGAGCAGCGCCCAGGCCGGGCGCAGCCGCCATTCGTCCTGTGGCTTGCCCTCCGCTGGCCCGTCGTAGACCAGCGGCTCCAGGGCATAGCGCGCCAGCGGATCGGTCAGTTCGCGCGGCGTGTAGTGCGTGCCGCTGGAGCGGCGGTCCTCGCCCGCCGTCACATAGCAACTGCCCGTCGGGATGACGACCGGGCGGCCAAAGGTATCCTCGCGCAGCAGTGCGATATAGGTCAGCACGCGATGATAGAGGTCGTCGTCATTCTCGCAGGCGGTGCGCAGGCGCATGGCCGCCTCCTTTGACGGGGCGCGCTCCAGCCTGCGCTTCAGGACGGGCGCTTTGCTGCCGGTGCGCTCGCTGAGGAAGGCCAGGAGGCGGGCGTCTGAAGAAGCGCCTGCGGGTAAACCCGCGCCTGAAGGCTGCGCCACCAAGCCTGCCTGCGCAGGCTCCCCCGGCCCCGATGGGCGGGCGTCTGAGGACGCGCCTGAAGGCTGCGCCACCAAGCCTGCCTGCGCAGGCTCCCCCGGCCCCGATGGGCGCAGTGTTCGTTCCAGCCCGCGCAGGGGGGCTTCGTGTCCCGCAGGGACTTCAGACGCGGGTTTACCCGCCAGCGCCTCCAGTTCCTCCAGCGCCACCTCTGCCCCGCCGATCAGCCCCAGGACCGGCCCGGCGGCGCGCTTTGCCGTGTGGTCCAGCAGGCCCTCGTAGACATGCCCGATCTGCTCGATGTCGAGGGCTTTGTAGGAGAGCCGCCGCGCCTCGCTCAGCCCGCCGCCGGGCAGACGCTCGCGCAGCAGTTGCAGCGCCTCCAGCAGATGCAGCACCGTGCGGTTATCCACCGGCAGCGGGTTGGCGGGCGTCTCGCGCCAGTGGGTGCCGGGGGCGCGCCCTTCGAGGAAGGGATAGCGGTCGGGGTCGAAGAGGTGGCCGCCATAGGCAGGCAGCGCCATCTGGTCGGACTCCACGCCGCCATGTACGGCGCGGAAGGTTGCCAGCAGCCGACACCAGGCATCGGTGCGGCGCTCCAGCGCCTCTTCCGGCTCCTCCTGGGTCGCCTGGCGCAGTTGGTCGCGCAGCGTCGAGACGGCGTACTGATCGTGATAGAGCGGCTCATCCAGCAGCAGCAGCCCGCGCTCCTCCGCGCAGAAGAGGAAGACCAGGCGCATCATCACCGTCAGCGCGGCGTTATACAGGTCTTGCTCGCTCACGTCCCCTAGCAGCGCGTGGCCGCGCTCGCGGTCCACGCGGTCCATCGCCTGAATCAGCACCTCGACGGCGCGGCGCACCTGCTCGCCAAGCTGAATGGTCACGGCAGCCTGGTTCTGGGCGCTGCGCTTGAGCATCCCCTCCAGCGTCTGGTCGTCCGGCGCGTTGAAGAATCGCTGCGCCCCCAGCAGGCTGCGGAAGGCTTGCAGGGTCAGGCGCTCCTCCAGCCAGAGTTCGGCATACCAGGAGGCCAGGCCGGTGGGCAGGAAGCCATGCCCGGTTTCATCGGGCAGCGCCGTCACCAGCATCCACTGCTCGCCATTCGTCACCAGGCCCAGGCGCACATTGGTGGCGCGCAGCAGTTCCATCATGCCGGTTGCCGGAGACAACTGCCTGCCCATCGGCCTTTCCAGATGCTGCCTCGGAGGACAGATCTGCACCAGCAGCCGCGCCTGGCCTGCCTCCCGCCTGCCGGGGGGATTGAGCAAGGCCAGGTCGGGGCGCAGCGGCTCGGCCTGATCGGCCAGCTTCGCCTTCAGGTCCGGGGGCAGCGCCTGCCCTTCGGCCAGCAGATTGGGCGGCAGTTCCAGCGTGCGCTCCAGCACCCAGCGCACCCAGGCCCGGTGAATGGCCGGGTCGGCCAGACTCGCCTGCCACTCCGCATAGGCCAGCCGCAGCAGCCGCGCCTGCTCGGCCTCGTCCGCTGGTTTCTCCAGGCCAGCCGGGAAGACCTCCGACAGCACCGGCACACTCAGGAACGGCCCCGACACCTCGACCAACGACAGCCATTCGGCATGATGACGCGCCATAGACATATATCTTCCTCCTGGGGTGGCAGGCGGGTAAACCCGCGTCTGGAGTCCCTGCGGGACACGAAGCCCGCTTGCGCGGGCTAGGACGGAGGCTGCGCCCACACGGGTGGGGGGAGCCTGCGCAGGCGGGCTTGGTGGCGCAGCCTTCAGGCGCGGCCTTCAGCCGCCAGCCACGCTACCTCCATGCAGGCGCTCCTTCCAGGGCACTAGCCATGAGCAAGCCGCTCCGGCACCAGATAGGTAATCGCCACCGGAAACAGGCTCGGCTCAGGATTGGCAAAACGCTTGCGGATGGCCTCGGTTTCGCGCTCGATCTCGCCCGGAATCTCGGCCAGGCGGCGCTCCAGAAAGCGCCGGTCCTCATCGTACTGCTGGCGCTCATCCAGGCTAAAAAGCGGAAGCTGCACCACGTCAGGCTGATGCAGTTCCGCCAGGATGCCAGCGCGCAGCTCCTCCAGGATCGCCGTCGTATCGCTGATCTCCTTCTGCGCCCGGTCTTCCAGCAGTCTTTGCAGGCTGGCTGCGCGCTCTAGCTTGCGCGCCTCCAGGGCCGCCAGAATCGTCTGCTCATGCCCATATCGGGACCAGGTAGCGGCCAGCCGCTGCTGAACGGCTTCCGGCGCCGCCTGGGGTAAGGCGGCCTCCAGCGCGCGCTGCACCTCGCCCACGTTCATGCGCACAAAGCGCCCCTCGCGGATGAAGCCGCCTGCCGTCAACAGTTCTTCATGTAGGCGCTGATAATCGCTGCCCAGCAGCACCAGCCGCGCGTGGGCGATCAGCGCGGGCGTATCCAGCGCACTGTTGGGGACGAGGCGCGCCGTTACGCGATGCAGGCGCTGGCCGCCAGCCGATGACCAGACTTCGGCGCGCAGCAGCCGCAGCGCCCGCTGTACCAGCGCGTGATTCAGATGCGCCAGCACCACGTCATCCCGCCCGCGTGCTTTGGATTCATCAAAGACGATAGGCCGCACCACGCGGGTTAGCGGATGTTCCAGCCCCTGCGCGCAGGCCGCCCAGCTTCCCGTCAGGCGCGGGAGATAATAGACCTGGAGGGGCTGGTAACGTCCGGTCGGGTTGGTCAGCGTCTCTTCGCGCAGCGGCGGCTGACCGGCCAGGTCAAGCGCAATCTTCACTACCGCTTCGATGTTGTCTGGCTCCAGCCGCAGCACGCTTTTGCTTTCCAGCAACTGCCTATGCAGCCGGTCAACCTGCTCGCGCAGCCGCTGCTCGAATTGCAGCACCGCGCGCACCCGCCCGGACTTCTTCTCCTCGCTGCTGGTATCCAATCGCACGCGCCTCCCAAGCATCGCCTCTTCCACCTGCTCGGCAATCACCGGCCCCACATTGCCTAAATCCTCTCGAATCTGGTTGACCTTCTTTGCCGCCCGCATCAGAAACTCCAGATCGGCCTCCAGTTCCCCAGGCGAGAGCGCCGCCAGCGCCTCCTCTTCGCCTAGCTGCTGCCGCTGCTGGTAGCCCGCGCCCACAAAATGATAGATCAGCACCTCTGGCGCTCGCTGCCCATGCCTATCAACGCGCCCGTTGCGCTGCTCCATCCGGTTGGGATTCCAGGGAATCTCAAAGTGAATCAGCCGCGAGCAATGGTTTTGCAGATCGATGCCTTCCGAGGCTGCATCCGTCGCCAGCAGCAGGCGCACCGGGGCCAGCGACGGGTCCGCCTGGAAGGCCGCCTTCATCCGCTCGCGCTCCTGCACGTCCATACCGCCATAGAGCGTCATCACTCGCTGGCCCTGTGTCAGTCCGGCGCTCGCCAGCATGCTCTCCAGCCACTTCTGCGTCTCTCTATATTCGGTGAAGATAATCGCCCGGCGGTTGGTCCACTGTCCGCTGTCCAGCAGTTCGCGCTTCAGCCAGGCGATCAACTGGTCCGTCTTGCTATCGGGTCGCGTGCTGGCTTGCTCGGCCCAACGCTGCATCGCCGCCAGCAGGCGCTCCTCCTCCGGCGAGGGCGCGCGAAAGAGCCGGGCGGCCTCCTCCAGCGCGTCATCCACCGCCTCCTCTTGTTCCTCCTCAGCGCCGTATTCCTCCTCAGCCCGCTCCAACTGCTGGCGCAGCAGGCCGATGGGTGTCTGACGCGCTACCGGCATCGCCCGGCGCGCCGTTTCGAGCGAGCGGCGGTGTCGTTCCAGAGTCAGCGCAAACGCCTGGGGAGAGGAAAAGAGCCGCTTCTTGAGCAGCTTGAGCACAAACCTGGTGGCATAGGTTTCTGGTGTATTCGTATCATTCGGCAGCGCGGCCAGGCGGCTCTCGCTGTAGCGGCGCAGCAGGACGTGCGCCTGGCGCTCCTCTTCGCTGTAGGGTACTTCAATCGCTTCGAGCCTGCGCTCTGCGAAGCGCGGCCCGCCATCCCACCCTTTCAGTTCCGATTTCAGGCGGCGCACCATCACTGTCGCCAGTTGCTCGCGCCTGGGTGGCACCCCGCGCGCAAACCGCTGGCTGTCCAGCAGTTCCAGCAGCGCGGTAAAGCTCTCCTGATAGCCGTTATGCGGCGTCGCCGAGAGAAACAGCTTATGCTCGAAATGCGGGGCCAGCAGCCGAATCACCTCGGTTCGCTGCGAGCCAACCGCGTAGCGCCCGCGCCCCGATGGCGCGATATTATGCGCTTCATCCACAATGAGCAGGTCAAAGCGGCGCGGATAGATTCGCTCGCCCTCGGCAGGCAGCGCCTCGCGCATCAGGCGCAGGGGCCGCTCGCGCTTGAGGAAATCAATCGAGGTAATCAGCCGGGGAAAATGGGTCCAGGGATTCACATGCAGCCCACGCTCGCGGCGCAGCGTCTTCATCAACTCCGCGTCTACGATGCGAAACTCCAGGCCGAACTTATCGCGCATCTGATCGCGCCACTGCATCTGGAGCGATGCCGGGCAGACGACCAGAATCTTGCGCGCGCGATGCCGCAGCAGCAGTTCCTGGCAAACCAGGCCCGCCTCAATCGTCTTGCCCAGGCCCACATCATCGGCAATCAGCAGATTGGCGCGCGGCATCTGGATGGCCCGCACCACCGGGTCAAGCTGATACGCCTCGATCTCGATGCCACTGCGAAAGGGCGACTGTAACGCCCGCACATCCGCCGAGGAAGCCGCGTACCAGCGTACCGCATCCAGAAAGGCATCGAGCCGCCTGGGGTCATCAAAGCCGGTGGGCGCGGGCAGATCGCCCTTTTCCACCACCCGCGCGCCTGGCTCCAGTTCCCAGATCACCTGTACCTCTTCGCCCAGCGCGTCATCTTCTATCGAGGCAAGCGTCACCAGATGCTGGGGTTGTGGCAGCTTCCGACGCACCGGGTCCAGCGCCAGAGGATGCTGCTGCACATCCGTCACCACAAAGCGGCGCTGTCGCACATGAACCAGGCTCCCTTGCTCTGGCGGGGCAAAAACGGGCATGGTGGTATTCCTTCCGGCGCTGGTGTGGGGAAATGGGCGTCGTTGAAGAGCGCAGGTTTGCCTCACCCCACAAACACTCGTAGCAGTACGCGGCTGGCGCTCGTCACAGGAGACGAGGCAGCGCCATTCTAACATATCCGAGCCAGACCCTCAATAAGGATGAAGAGGGGGCAGTGGCAAGGCGAGTTGCTTTGACCTCTACCGCCATCATCATCGTTGCCTTAGCTGCCCGACCTGCCAGGATGCTCTGATCTCATCTGGTCGCCCACACGGATGCTGGCCCATCGGTGGGAAGCGGCTCTGGACCTTCGTAACGCCCCTCGTAACGCTGGCGAGACGGGGGCATGGTATGCTAGGCAGAGAAGCAGATGATGTGTACCAGGAAGAGAGGGCCACCGATGCAGCAGTCAACGTCCTCAAACGTCCGCGCCAGCCGCGCCACGCCCCCTGCCACCGAGACCCATCTCCACGGGTGGCTGCTCGTGGCGGCCCGCGCGCTGGTCTTTGTGGCGCTGGCCGTTACCACCGGGCTGTTTGTGCTGGCGCTGCCCGGCAGCGTGTCTCGTCTTGCCACCCCCTGCGCGGATCCGATGGATACCTGCCTCATTGCGCCAGAGCAAGTTGCGCCGCTGGCGCGCCTGGGCATCACGCCCACTGACGTGGCGGTGGTGGGTGTCGTGCTTTCTTGCCTGGGGGTGCTGTTGGTGGATGGCGTGGCGCTCGTCTTGCTCTGGCGGCGCTCCGACGATTGGATGGCCTTGCTGGTGGCCCTCTCGCTCATCTTTCTCCCACTGGGCTTCACCCCGGTCCTGCACACCTTTAGCGCGGCTCCTGGGGTCTGGCAGGTGTCAGCCGCGCTGCTCAGCGTCGTCGGCAGCATCACATTACTCTTTGTCGGGGCGCTCTTTCCCAGCGGGCGTCTAGTGCCGCGCTGGCTGTGGATTGTCATGCTGGCGGTGGTGGTATTTGGTAGCCCGCTTGGTGATATGATTCCGATTCCTGGACCTGAAGAACTTGGCGCGCTGCTGGTACTGGCCCCGCTGCTGTGTTTGGGCGGCGCGCAGTTGTATCGCTATTGGCGCGTGTCCACGCCTGTGCAGCGCCAGCAGACCAAATGGGTGGTGTCTGGCCTGATCCTTTTCATCGTTGTGAATCAAGCGTTCTGGCAGCCCTATGTCTTTTTCTCAGACTTGCACCGGCCAGATTCACTCTATCTGCTGCTGGCCTATCTTGATAGCTTTCTGCTGGTTTGCATTCTGGTCGGTTCTTTTAGTGTTGCCATCCTGCGCTATCGGCTCTGGGATATTGACGCCATCATCAACAAGACCCTGGTGTATGGCTTCTTGACGGGCCTGCTGGGCGCGATCTATGCCGGGCTGATTCTTGGCCTGCAAGGTCTGGCAGGGGCAGTCAGCAACCAGACGACTGATGAGCCAATCATCCTGGTGATCTCGACGCTGGTAATTGCGGCGCTCTTTCAGCCGGTACGGCGGCGCATCCAGACGATCATTGATCGCCGGTTCTATCGGCGCAAATATGATGCGGAAAAGGCGCTGGCTACGTTCAGCGCGGCGCTGCGCAATGAGGTGGACCTGGAACACGTGCAGACGCAGTTGCTGGCTGTGGTGCAAGAAACGATGCAGCCCGCGCATGCTTCGCTCTGGCTGCGCCCAGCCCAGCAACGCTCTACGGAACCAGCACGCCACCTGGAATCACCAGAGACGATGCCTCCCAAGCCAGGCAGCGTCTAAGACGAGGCTCAACTGGAACAGATCGATTTGGTCATGTCCGGTGGCCGACAGGATTAGCTTGCAATCAGTGCAAACAAGTAAAGAAATGCCCTCTGTCAAGTACCCGCCCCTCAAGAGGGCGGGCTTGCAGCTATCTGCCCCCGGCAGACGCTACCATAGGCCGCTTGGCTTCGGCCCTGGAAATATTGATAGCGGCGTTCACGTCGGCGTTCATCTCATGCCCGCATCTGCGACA
>DATBHW010000006.1 GCA_036557285.1 Ktedonobacterales bacterium | reverse complement strand
GAAAAGCTCGCTGACATCTGCTTCTGGCGGGACTGGGTGTACTGGGCGCTCGGTAAGCAGAATGAGCATGGGGACAATGGTGCCCCGCGCCCAGCACGCAAAATCATAGATATTGCCAGGGAACCAGAGCGGCAAAAAGATCAGTTCTGGCGGCATGGTTGGCAGGCCGCGCCAGTCATATTGGCCCAGCAGCGCCAGCCAGATTTTGGTAAAGATGCGCGCGCTGGGTATGCCGCCTTTGGAGAGGATGAATGCACGCGCCTGCTGCATGCAGGACTCGTCGGGCGAGACTCCAGCCAGTTTCAGAGCAAAATAGGCTTCGATGGTCGTGCTGAGGTCGCCAGGCGCTTCATAATAGATGCCCCACGTGCCGTCAGCCCTCTGCTGATCGCGCATGTACGCGGCGATCTTTGTCCAGCGCGCGGGCGCGCCCGCCATTGAAGGCGCGGGGTTGGCAGCGCCCAGGAAGTGGGTGAGAAAGAGATATTCGGCGGTGATGGTCACGTTCGATTCGAGTTCTCCCCACCACCAGCCTTCGGGGGCCTGTGTGCGCAGGAGATACGCTTGCGTGCGCGCGATAGCTGTTCTGACGGCTTCTTGTCTGTCACTGATCGGCTGGTCCCTTTGTGATCGAACGTCTACCTGCTCCTGTTGTTCGAGGGCCATATACTTCTCCTTTGTTTGCTTGTGCTGTTCGCCGACGCTGCCCGCGCGCCGCCGTCTCATCGCCAAACGATCCGCCGACAGGGACGGCGGCGCTACAGATGGCTGCCGAGCAAGCGGTGGTACAGCTAAAGGCTGCCTTTAGCCGTAACCTTCAGCGCGAAACCAGGCAACGGCTCGCGCCAGTGCGTCTTCGACTGGCGTTTGCGGCAGGCCAAGTTCGCGTACCGCTTTACTGGCGTCGAAATACATGTGACGCGCCGACATACGCACTCCATTGATGGGAATGCCTGGCGCGCGGCGCATCAGGCGGCCCTCGATGAATTCGTCGGCATAGGCGGCTGCATAGGCCAGCCAGCGCGGCGCTTTGTAGCGCGGCGGCGGACGATCTGCCAGCTTTGCCAGGATGCCGAATATTGCCTGGAGCGACAGGTTGCGATGACCCAGGATATAACGCTCGCCGACACGCCCCTTTTGTAATGCCAGCACATGCCCTCTGGCGCAATCCTCAACGGCAATGAGATTCAGTCCGGTATTGACGTAAGCGGGCATGCGCCCACGCAGAAAATCAATGATGATGCGCCCGGTTGGCGTGGGCCTGACATCGCCTGGCCCCACTGGCGTTGAAGGGTTGACGACGACCAGGGGCAAGCCATCACCCGCCAGGCTTAGCGCCTCGCGCTCGGCTAGATATTTTGTGCGCTTATAGGCTCCGGCCAGATGATGGCGATCTACCGGCGTTTCTTCATTGCCAGGTGTTCCATCCGGTGGGATACCACAGGCGGCGACGCTGCTCGTATAAACTACTCGTTGCAAACCCTGGCGCAAGGCTTCGAAGAGTAGGGTGCGCGTACCAATCAGGTTGGTGGCGTAGGTAGTCTGCTGATCAGGCGTCCAGAGGCGATAATCGGCGGCCACATGTACCAACATTTCGCAGTCTGCGAGCGCCCGGCGCAGGCTTTCGGAGTCGCGCAGGTCGCCCATGCACGCCTCGCAGCGTGGATCAAGCTGGTTGCGGCGAATTATTGTATGAGGCGATGCTGGCCGTACCAGCGCGCGCACTTCGTAGCCTGCCGCCAACAGTTGGCGGGCAACGTGTGAGCCAATAAATCCGGTTGCTCCCGTCACCAGCACGCGGGTCATGGTTCACAATCCTTGAGGAAACTCACGACAAAGCTGGTCAAACTTTTCTGCGCTCGACGGGTATGGAGGCCGAGCCGCGCCAGTTCGCCGGTGACGAGAGGATGCGCCAGAAGATAGCGGCTCATGGCGCGTTTCTTCGTCCGTCCAAAGGCATCCACCAGGCCGTCCAGCGGCGGCAGCGATTCGGTGAGTGGGTCGGTGACAGCGCGCACCGCCAGGAACGGCACGCCAGCCTCTTGCGCCAGGGAGCCGAGCCAGTAGCTTTCCATATCTACGACAGCGCCGGTGAAGTTCCAACTGAGCCATTCTTTTACCTGGCGATGGCTGGCGATACTCGGCACAGTCAGGCAGCCTCCCCCAACAGGCCGGGCGCGTCGGCGCAGCATCAGAAATCGGGTCAAGCCCCCTGTTCGCGGCACATCAATATGCAACGCTCGCTTCACCAGATGATTCTCGCAGTTCAGCATGCCAACTGAAGGGGCTGGACGCAGCGGCGAGGGCATGGTCAGCAGCGCCAGTAGCTGCGAGCAGACGACCAGATCGCCAGCCCGCAGCTTTGCCGCGAGCGCGCCGCAAAAGCCCAGCGAGAGGACGGCAGTGGGCTTGTAGCGCTGTAAGACAGATTGCAGCGCGTATTCGGCGCGCTGCCTGCCCATGCCGCTCTGCACGAGGAGACATTCCTGCCCGGCGAGATAGCCCTCTTCAATCAACGCCTCACCAATGCTGCATGTGTGAGCAATCTTCATGTGGCGTCGGATTCCGGCTAGTTCGCCTTCAAGCGCCGCCAGCGCGATAATCATGCTGCTCCTCCAGCGCCATCAGATGGGCGCCATGCCCTTCACCAGCGCGGCCATCTGTGAGGGATGGCTGATTGCGTCCAGAATGGTCGAAGCCTCGTAGCCGCAGTGAACCATGCAGTTGGCGCAGCGTGGGTCGCGGCCTGTACCATATTTCTCCCAGTCGGTGGTTTCGAGGAGCTCGTTGAAGCTGGCGGTATGCTTATCGGCCAGCAGATAGCAAGGTGAGCGCCAACCGGCGACAGTGTAGGTTGGGGTACTCCAGGCGGTGCAGCGATAGTCTCGCTCGCCACGCAGGAACGAGAGATAGAGCGGGTTGTTGTACCAGTTGACGCTGCCCACCTGGTCATAGACCTGCTTGAAAACTTTCGTGGCCTGCTCGCGGGGGAGAAAGACGTTGTTAGTGACGGCCTGATAGTCATAGGCCGGTGAGATGATGCAGCCCTCAACCTTGATGTCGTCGGTCAGGAAGCGCAGCAGCTCGATGATGTTTTCGGGTTTGCTGTCCTTGTAAATAGTGGTGTTGGTGCAGACGCGATAGCCGCGTTCGCGTGCCAGGCGCATATTCTTGACGGCTTTGTCCCAGACGCCTGGGCGATTGACCGACCAATCGTGCAGGTCGCGCATGCCGTCGAGGTGGACGACAAAAGAGAACTGCTTGTGCGCGGGGATTCTTTTCATGCCTCGTTCCATAAGCAGACCATTGGTGCAGAGATAGATATAGCGGCCCTGCTTGATCAGCCCATCAACGATCTTGTCTATGTCCGGGTGAATCAGCGGCTCACCGCCGGGGATGGAGACGATGGGACAATCGGCCTCTTCGGCCACGTCCAGACACTCCCGCACCGAAAGTTTCTTATGGAAGAGGGGCGCGTATTCGCGGATGCGCCCGCAGCCGACACATTCCAGGTTGCAGAGTTCCAACGGCTCTAGCATGAGGGTGAACGGAAATTTGTCTGCGCGGAGCAGTTTCTTCTTGAGCAGGTATTTGGCAACTGTAAGGTTCAAGCTCATTGGCCTGGACATGAACCCTTTGTCCTTTCCAGCGTGGAACCGTGTTTCAGTATAGGGTGTACAAGTACGGCGCTTTATGCGCGTCGTTCGGCCAGGAAACGCGCGATGGTAGCAAATTCGGTGCGCGCCCAGGCGGGCAAGCGCGCACGCTCCAGTTGGAGCATGGCCCTGGCGCAATAGTCGGCCAGCAAGTCCTGGGTGCGCTCTTGCGCCCGCACGCGCTCCAGGATGTTCAGAGCGCACGCTACTTCAGCATCATCGAGCGTCTGTTGATCCCTGGCGTAGAGTTCTGTCAACAAGGCTTTCTCTTCAGGGCTGCCATGCTGCATCGCATAGACAATAGGCAGCGACTTCTTGCGGCGGCGCAGATCAGCGGCTACGGGTTTGCCGGTTTCGGCAACCTGTCCCCAGATGCCCAGCAGATCATCACCGATCTGGAAGGCCAGCCCCAACGCGCGCGCATACCAGCGCAGGTGATCGATCAGCGTTTTGTCGGCGCCGCCAAGCAATGCGCCGACATGAGCCGCTGCTTCGATGAGCGCGCCGGTCTTGCGAGCGATCATTGCCAGGTATTCATCAACGGTGATGTCGGCGTGGCGCTCGAAGGCGAGGTCAAGATACTGCCCCTCCACCAGCCGCAGCGTGGCAGTGTTGAGCATCTGCCAGACGATCAGGGACATTTCAGCCGAATAGCCGTACTCGCGCAGCTGCTCGATGGCGACTCCGCTGAGGGCGAAGGCGGCGTCCCCGGCGTTGATGGCCTGTGCCTGGCCCCAAACGGCCCAGACGGTTGGGCGATGGTGGCGCTGGTGGTCGCCATCTTGAATATCGTCATGAATGAGCGAGAAGTTATGGATGAGTTCCAGCGCCGCTGCTGCTGGAAGCGCGCGTTCCCATTTTCCGCCAACAGCCTCGCAAGCCAGCAGGCAAAGCGTGGGCCGTACCGCTTTGCCAAGTGCGTGGGGAGACGGGTGTCCGTCAGCATCCATCCAGCCGAAATGATAGCGCAACATGTCATAGAGGCCGTCTGGCTTGCTTTCCAGCAGCCGCTGCACGTTCTGTTCGATGACCGTTCGATAGCGATCCAAAACCGCTGGGAGTTCCAGAGTCTTCATCAGCATTGCTCCCATTGACAACCACGCACGCCCGACTTCTTGCCAGGCATGCAATTCGTGGACCAAACACAAGCGAGAGTAAGCGCCGTTCACGAAGTTTTGCTTGCTACCCCCGTGAGGCGCTTGATCTTCCTTGCAAACTCTATGCCCTGATTGTTCGCTGGTTGGAGGCGTGGGTTTTGCGTGTACTGCGGGCATTATATGGGGAAAAGCCTGCCGCCGACTGGATCGCTCCAGATCGGCGGCAGAGACGGAATCGTGCGGGAAGGGGTGCTAGGGTTCGCGGCACGCCTGGCAAAGCCCAAAAATAGCCAGGTGATTGAGGTCGGCCTCGAAACCGTAGCGATCTTGTAAAAGCTGGTTGAGTGGATGAATAATCTCATCCTCCATTTGCCAGATGCTGCCGCAAGCGCGGCAGAGCAGGTGGTGATGCTGGCCGAGGTCAACGGGGTGATAGCGGGCGATATGGTCGGCAAAATGCGCGTGTGTCACCAGCCCCAGTTCTTCGAGCAGTTCCAGGGTGCGATGAACGGTTGAGAGGTTGATCTGCGGGAAGCGTTCCCGAATATAGGCGTGAATCTCTTCGGCGGTGACGTGGCGCGTCGGCTGTGGATGCTCTGCTGAGGCTGCTGGCATCTCTGGTGATTGACCGGCGCAGGCGAAGAGTGCTTCAAGGATGAGCTGGCGCTGCGGGGTGAGGCGATAGCCGCGCGCCTCAAGCTGCCCTAGCATGTTCTGCCAGGTATGCCTGGTTTCTGATGGGTGCTGTGCTGGCATGGGATAGTCCTTATTGGTGGATGGCCCAAAGATCCGCTCTCCTGGGGCTGGCAACGCTGCTTCACGATGTAGCAAACGTTGCTCTTGCATATTGTTGCATATCTTTGGGCCGCGCGCTATCCCTCTTTCGGCTGGGGACTTATGGACTGTTGCTCGAAGCGATGCTGACACTCTTCGATGATGCGCCAGGCTTCTTCAGCGTGGAACCAATCGCGTACATCTGTCTGCACGCCCTGGAGTTCTTTGTAAGTGCGGAAAAAGGCCGAGATTTCGCGCGGCCAGTGCGCGGGCAGGTCCGATAAGTCGTGGATGGCGCTATAGCGGGGATCGTCCAGCGGCACAGCGAGGATTTTTTCGTCAATCCCTTTTTCATCGGTCATAATGAGGGTGCCGATGGGTCGGGCGCGCACGTGGCAGCCAGGAAAGGTCGGTTCATCTACGACGACAAGAACGTCTAAGGGGTCGCCGTCGCCGGAGAGAGTACCCGCGAGGAAGCCGTAATCGGTTGGGTAATGGACCGAGGAGTACAGCACGCGATCCAGGCGGAGGATGCCGCGCTGGTGGTCGTACTCGTATTTGTTGCGGCTGCCACGCGGAATCTCAATGGTGGCTTCGACCCAGCCCTCCTGGCGGCTTCCGCGCAGGTATTCCTGTTCAGCCATAGCGCGCTCCCTTATAAGGGGCAGACCCATCGTACCCCTTCAGCTTAACAGCTGCCCGTTGCCTGCGGCTGCTGTGTCAGGCGGGCGTTGAGTTGAATCTGAACATTATTGCGCAGGGCATTGGAGACTGGACAACTTTGCTCGGCTTTCTGCGCGGCCTGCTTGAAGGCTGCTGCGTCCAGGCCCGGTACGCTGCCCTGCACATCGAGCTTCATGGTGGTGATCTTGCCCTGGTCCAGTGTGCAGACTGCGTTGACGATCAACTGCTCCGGGGGCGTGCCGCCCTGGTTCAAAGTGTGGGAGAGCGCCATCGCGTAGCACCCGGCGTGCGCGGCGGCGATCAATTCTTCGGGGCTGGTTTTGCCATCGGGGCGCTCGATGCGCGAGGCCCAGGTGATGGACTGCTCGCCAAACGCGCCGCTGCCTACTGTGAGCTTGCCATTGCCCTGTGTCAGATTTCCTTGCCAGATGACTTCGGCCCGTCGTTCTGCTGCCATTGCTTGGTTCCTTTCTGCTATCTGCTAGATGATTATCCAACTATATATTGTACCCATGTGCAGAGATTGTGCCATTTACCTTCGCTGTAGCATTGCGTGTCTGATGTATGCTATGAATACCTGATTGCCACAATTCCTCTTTATTACACCTGGAGGGAAGCCTGATGACGACGCCTCTTTCTCATCCTATAATAGCGCGGCAAGAAGACCAGCGCCAGGAAGATACTCGCCAGATTGGCGCGCCGCTGTGTTTAGCGCCGCAGGCAGGAGGGCGCGCTGCCTCGCCGACGCTGGCGATCAATGAGGCGATTGCGGCGCGGCGGGCCACCGGGCGCAGGGTTATTCACCTGGGCTTTGGCGAGGCGTCGTTCCCGCTGCATCCCACTCTGCGGGCGGCGCTTGCCGAGCACGCGACCAGCACCAGCTATGCGCCTGTGCTGGGGATACCGGCGCTGCGCCAGGCTATTGCGCGCTATCTTTCGCGCACGCGGGGCATCGCTGTGCCTGCTGAGCGGATTGCAGTTGGGCCTGGAAGCAAGCCGCTGCTCTATACGCTGATGCAGGTACTTGCGGGCGATTTGCTGCTGCCCGCGCCGTCGTGGGTAAGCTACGCGCCGCATGCCCACCTGGCGGGCCGCCAGGTGATTAGGGTTGAAACCGCTGAGAGCGATCATCACGCTCTGACGCCGCAGGCGCTTTCGGCTGCTCTGGAGCGCGCCCGGCAGGAGGGGGCCGATCCGCGCATTTTGCTGGTGAACAGCCCCAGCAACCCGACAGGCGCGATGTTTGCGCGCGCCGATGCGGAGGCGGTGGCGCTCTGGGCGCGCGAGCGCGGCATGACGATTATCAGCGATGAGATTTACGCGGAACTGGCGCATGGCTGGCGGGCGCACGTCTCGCCTGCCACTTTCTATCCAGAGGGTACGATTGTAACGGGCGGGCTGTCGAAAGCGTTTTCGGCTGGCGGCTGGCGGCTGGGCTACGCGGCGCTGCCAGAGACGGAGGCGGGCGGCCAGGCGCTGGCGGCGCTGCGGGCGCTTGCCAGCGAAATCTGGTCGTCGGCCACGACGCCGGTTCAGGAAGCCGCCGTTGTTGCCTTCAGCCCGAATGCTGAGCTAGAAACCTATGTGCGCCGTTCGGCGGCGCTGCACGGCCATATCACCGGCAGGCTGTATCAGACGCTGAACGCTCTCGGCATATTGTGCGCTCGCCCGGCAGGAGGGTTCTATCTCTATCCCGATTTCGCTCCCTGGCGCGCGGCGCTGGCGGCGCGGGGTGTGACGACCAGCGAAGGGCTGGCGCGGCTGCTGCTGGATGAGTGGGATATTGCGACGCTGCCTGGCGAGGCGTTTGGTGAGCAGCCGGAGGCGCTGCGCCTGCGCGCGGCGACGAGCCTGCTCTGTGTGCCAGAGGAGGGTACGCCAGCAGAGCGCAAGGCCGCGCTGTGGGATATGCTGGCGCGGGCTGATGGCCTTCCGGCGGATGACCCAGCCGCTGGCGAGCCGCTGCCTCTGCCAGCGTTGGAGCGGGCGCAGGCCGGGCTGGCCGCGTTCGTTACTTCGTTGGGTGAGCCGGAACGCGGCGTTGGAGCGCGAAACGCGCACTTGTAGCGCCGCCTGGAAGGCGGCTTAACGCTGCGCTGCCGCTGTGTCTCGGCGTGAGTAATTGGCCGCAGGTTCACAGCGGTATTATAATTGCCGAGTGATTGCATACAGGGAGCAGCCGTGATTGATAAACGTTTATCCATGCAAGAGGCCATTGCTGAACACGTGCGCGATGGCTTGTCGGTGGCGATAGAGGGCTTTACGGCCTTCATCTGCTTTGCCGCCGGACACGAGATTATTCGCCAGCGTCGGCGTGATCTGACGCTGATTCGCATGACGCCTGACCTGATCTATGATCAGATGATCGCGGCGGGCGTGGCGCGCAAGCTGGTATTTAGCTACCTGGGCAATCCGGGCGTCGGCTCGCTGCACGCGGTCAGCCGGGCGATTGAGAAGGGCGTTCCCGCGCCGCTGGAGATCGAGGAGTATTCGCACTATGGTATGGTGGGACGCTATACGGCGGGCGCGGCGCGTTTGCCCTTCTTTCCGCTGCGCAGCTACATCGGCTCCGATATGCCCGGCGCGAATGAGCGGATCAGGTTTGTGGAAAGCCCCTATGGTGATGGCAAGATAGCGGTAGTGCCGCCGCTCAATCCTGACGTGGCGATCATCCACGCGCAGCGCGCCGATAGCCAGGGCAATACGCAGCTTTGGGGCTTGTTGGGCGTACAAAAAGAGGTGGCGTTTGCGGCCAGCAAGGTGATCGTGGTGGTGGAAGAGATCGTGGATGAGGCCGTTATCCGCGCCGACCCGAATCGCACTTTGATCCCCGGATTGATTGTGAGCGCGGTGGTCTGTGAGCCGTTTGGCGCGTATCCTTCGTATGTGCAGGGTTACTATGACCGCGATAACGAGTTTTATCTCAAGTGGGATGCCATCTCGCGCGATCAGGAGCGGGTGCAGGCATGGCTGGATGAGTGGGTGTATGCCGTCAAAGATCGGGCTGAATACCTGCGCAAGCTTGGGGCGGAAGTGCTGGAACGTCTGAAGCCTGGCCCGGCGTCTGCCAGCCCTGTTGATTATGGAGTGTACCGATGACAGAGCCGAGCGCACAGAATGAGATGGGCTATACGCCCAGAGAGATGATGATTATTGCGGCGGCGCGGGCGCTGGCCGGGACGCGCACCGTTTTTGTCGGCGTGGGTTTGCCGAATATCGCCTGCAATCTGGCGCGGCGCAGCGTCGCGCCTGACCTGGAACTGATCTATGAGTCGGGGGTGTATGGCGCGCAGCCAGCGCGGCAGCCACTCTCGATTGGCGACCCGGCATTGATCAGCGGGGCAGCTTCGGTGGTACCGATGGCTGATTTGTTTGGGCTGTATCTGCAACGTGGACTGGTGGAGGTGGCGCTGCTGGGGGGCGCACAAATTGATCGCTATGGCAACCTGAATACCAGCGTGATTGGCAGCTATGCCGCGCCAAAGGTGCGCCTGCCGGGGAGCGGCGGCGCGTGCGAGATTGCAATTAACGCGCAGCGGGTCTTTATCATTATGCCGCTCAAGCGGCGCAGCTTCGTGGATCACCTGGATTTTGTAACCAGTCCCGGCCATCTGAGCGGAGGTGTCGCCCGGCAGGAACTGGGTATGTCTGGCGCGGGGCCGCAGTTGGTCATTACCGACAAGGCGCTGTTTGATTTTAGCAACCCTGAGCGCGAGATGCAGCTTGTCTCGCTGTATCCTGGGGTGACGCTGGATGAGGCGCGCGCAGAGATGGGCTGGGAGGTTCGACGAGCCGAGCCGCTCGCCGAAAGCCAGTCGCCAACCGATGAGGAACTGCGGCTGCTCAGAGGGTGAGCATTCGGCAGGCCAAAGGGTATAAAAAGCTCACACCATAGCTACTGTAGCTATGGGTGTACAGGAGAACGAACCTGAGACAGTGCAGAGGAATGGCGCAGCTACCCTGCCTGGCGCTTCAGGCGGCCAAACGTCTAGCTGTCTGGAAGTCCGCGCTCCCAGTGGTATTACACGCCCAGGTCGTAGAGTTGCTCGAATTGCAGGTTCAGGTCGTTGGTGGCCTGCCACATGGAGGCTAGCGCCTTGCGGACGTTGCGCGCGACACAGGGCGCCAGGTCGTCTTGCTCGGCCAACTTCTTAAGCCGCTCATAGAGGTTGAGCAGTTCCTGCTCCTGCTCGGTGAGCGGCTTGCCCAGGAGATCGGTGTTGGTCATGGGTATCTCTCCTCGCAACTGCCAGAGGCAGCTTAATATTTGGCGACGGGCCGGGCATCAACCAGGCGCTTTGCTTTCAACTCGAAGCGCGGCAGCGTGCCATACTCGATGCGCTCGATATTGAAGCGCAGCCCCTCATGCGCCTGGGACAAGTCTTTGGCTAGCCCAATCTGAAGATCGGCCCATTCGGCCTCAAAGCCGGGCTTGATGTCGAGCTTGATGGTGATTTCGTCCTGAAGGTCATTGTGCCAGACGTAAATCTGGAACTCGTCAATGGCGGCGTACTCGCGGATGATTGCCTCGACAGCGCGAGGGTAGACGTTCGTACCCCTAATGAGCTTCATGTCGTCCCAGCGGCCACGAATGCCACCCTCGTACATGTCCCAGGTGCGCGCACAGTCGCACGCGCTGGCGGGGACTTTCAGGACCATATCTTTGGTGCGATAGCGTATGACCGGAATGAAGCCCCGGCCAAACGAAGTGACGACGCGCTCGCCAAGTTCGCCATAGTCTGCTGGCCCTTCGGTGTCGGGATGGATCACCTCTTCGATAAAGTGATCTTCGATGATATGCGTTCCGCCTGGCTGATGCGAACATTCGAAGATCATGATGGTGCCAAGCTCGGTCATGCCTGCGGTATCGCCGCACTTCGCGCCCCAGGCGTCTTCGAGCTGGCGCTTGACGGCTGGAATAGACCCCGCTGGCTCGCCAGAGAGGATGATTTTGTTGACTTTGCTCTCTTTCGCCAGGTCAATGCCTAGCTCCCTGGCCTTTTGCCAGAGGGTCAGAGCATAAGTGGGCGTGGAGCAGACGACGGTTGCGCCCATCTCGACGATCTGCTTGACGCGGGCCTCGGTCGTTTGCGCTCCACCTGGGATGACGAGCGCGCCGATCTTTTCGCAGCAGTAATGCGCGCCCCAGAAGCCAATGAAGGAGCCGTAGCCAAAGGCGAAATAGACGGTATCCTCCGGGCGGACGCCGAAGCCCCACAGACCATAGCACCACATTTCGGCGATCCAGTCCCAATCCTTCATGCTGTCCAATACGCGGATGGGCGTGCGCCCGGTGGTGCCGGAAGTCAGGTGATAGCGGATGGCGTTGGCCTGATCGGTTGCGAGCAGGTCGCCGAACATGGGATGGGCTAACTGCCCTTCCATCCACGCTTCGCGGGTCATGAAGGGGATACGCCTGATGTCATCGAGCGTCTGAAGCTGCTCCGGCTTGAAACCGGCGGCATCAAAACGGCGCTTGTGGAACGCGGTGTTGGCATAGGCCCACTCGCACAAGCGGCGCAGCTTCAGGAGTTGCAGCGCCTGCAACTGGTCGCGGGGTAAGGTTTCGTTCTTGGGGTTCCAGAACTCGGAATAAGCCATAGGTGTTGCCCTCCCTCACTGAGATGGATAGACTCCGGTGTCCGTCTATGGTTCGCGGTGGTATCCAGGCAAAAGTTATCTTGTTACTTCAAGCCCAGGCGCGCTCGTGTTTGCTCCAGTGTATCAGTGCTGATATGTGCTACAACGCCCTCCAGCGTCTCCTGGTCTGCTGTCTCCAACGCTGCCAGCAGGTCATCGCTGAGCGTGCCAAAGCGTCCCTCCAAGGCGACCCGGGTCATCTTGTGCATGCCTTCGGCCTCTCTCTTTGCCAGGATTTCTGGCTGCCATTTCTCGATGAGTACCTGAATATAGGTTGATTCTTTCAAGATTTCTTCACCCATCATAGCGTTAATCCTCTCTCGCAGTTTATCGCTGTCACTCTTAGATAGCCGAATGCCCGCCAGGATGCCTAGCCGCTGCATAATATCGCCTAGATGCTCACGCTCGATGGGCGCCTGGGCGATACGCTTTGCGAGCGCCATTTCGTATGCCAGAGTGACTTTCCTGTGCATCAGCGCGGCGAACGGCCAGATGTCATAAAAGGGTGTCTCTAAAAGTTGTTCTGCTGAAAGCTCCCAGAGCCGGATGCTTTCGTAATGGTAGCGGAGTTCCTCTTGCGTGTTCCAATCCCATCCGAAGGGAGAGGTTGGTACGTTCTTCGCAGGTCGCAAGAAAATCACAACTGAATGCACCGGCAGCTTGTAGTGGCGAAAGAGCCGAAGGGCATACTCAGCTACTCGCAAGCCTATATTGTCCTCTACCTCGGTCTGAAACTCGATATGGAGAATGCCATGCTGGCCGTCAAAAAACACAACCTCCCAGACCTCATCGGCACGCCGCGCCTGCGAAGGCAACTCTTCTGAGCGGGTAGTGTACAGCTTCAAGCCCCTGGCAAAGACATTGAGAAAGCCTTGAGGATCAGTGATGGCCGAAAGCTTTACAATCTGGTCGTAATCCGGCTTCTGCTGCATCCTCACCCACCTTTCAGCTTCACTATACCACCTGTATCAAGCGCCCGGAGGCGTAGAGCCTGGGTTATTTCTCCCGCCCTACCAACTCCCTTGCGATGATGATGCGCTGGATGTGGCTGGCGCCCTCGTAGATTTGCATGCCTTTGATGTCGCGGTAATAACGCTCGACGGGATACTCGTTGGAATAGCCGCGATTGCCATGAATCAACACGGCCTGCGAGGCGGCGCGCATGGCGGATTCAGTGGCGAAGAGCTTGGCGATAGAAGTGGCTTTGGTGGCGGGCAAGCCCTGGTCTTTGGTCCAGGCGGCGCGGTAAACCAGCAGCCGCGCCGCTTCAAGGTCGGCGGCCATATCGGCCAGGTCGGCCTGAATCATCTCGAAATCGGCAAGGCGCTGGCCGAACTGGCGGCGCTGCGTCGTGAAGGCGATGCAGGCATCCAGGCAAGCTTGCGCCACACCGACAGCGCCAGCAGCCACGCCCAGGCGGCCACGATCCAGGGCAGACATAGCGACCTTGAAGCCTTCGCCGGGTGCGCCGAGCAGGGCGCTGCTGGGTACGCGGCAGTTTTCCAGCTTGATATGAGCGTGTTCCGAGGCTCGATGCCCTAGCTCTTTGCCGGGCATGGGTTGGCGATGGAAGCCGGGCGTGCTGGTTTCGACCAGAAAGGCGCAGACGCCGCGATGCTTTGCTGCGCGGTCCCGGCTGGCGAAGACGATGGCGAGATGGGCGCTGGGGCCGTTGGTAATCCAGATTTTTTCGCCGTTCAAGATATACTCGTCGCCGTCCTCCTGGGCAGTGGCTTCCATGCTGGCGACATCGGAGCCAGCGTTCGGCTCGGTCAGGGCATAGCAGCCGATCATGTCGCCCGTCGCCAGGTGGGGCAGATAGCGACGCTTCTGTTCCTCTGTCCCCCAATCGCGGATGCAGAGCGAGACCAGGCTGGTGTGGACGGTCAGGAAACCGCGCACAGACGAGTCGGCTCGTCCCAACTCTTCGCAGAGCAGGGCGTAGCTCACATAGTCCATGCCCGCGCCTGCGGCGACGGGTGCTTGCGGGAACCTAGTTCCCGCACTCTCGCTCCTGTTGGTCGCTCGCGCGCCCGCGCCGCCATATTCCGGCTCAATCAGCCCGCCCAGGAAGCCGAGTTCGCCCATGCGCCGGACGAGATGAAGCGGGAAGATGCCCGTTTCGTCTGCCTCGCGGGCGAGCGGCGCGACCTCTTGCTCTGCGAACTGACGCGCCGCTGCCTGAACGCGCTGCTGTTCAGGTGTCAGATGAAAGTTCATGATGGCTCCCCGCTTCCTCTGGCCGAGGGTCTTCAGGCTGATCGAGGTTGAGAGCGTATTTTGTTGATGCGCGGCCCTGTCGGCTGCTGCTTTTTATCGGTTGAAGCGGAACCGGCGCGGGCGGCGCTGGCCGCTTCCAGGAAGGCTCTGATGAGCGGGTGGGCAACGTCGTTCAAGGCGGAGCGTTCTGGTTGGAAGAGTGTCCCTATAAAGAAGGGATGCTCTGGAAGCTCGAAGACCCGCGCCTCACCGTCACTGTCCCAGCCGGTAATCTCTATGCCGCCCTGCTCCAGCAGCGATTGATAGCCGGGATTGAGGCCATAGCTGCAATGATACTGCTCGTAGGCTTCAAGCCGGTTATAGATGGTGGCGATGCGCGAGCCTGGGCGGAAGGTGATGGCGCCTCCTTGTTCGACGAGCGAGCAGGTGAGCGGCGCCATCAAGAGCATGGCGGCATCCGGGTTTGACTCTGCGTGGTCTGCTTCAGCCAGCCCCAGCGCGTTTCTGGCGTATTCGATTATGGCGTGCTGGAAACCACCGCAGGTTCCCAAAAAAGGGACGTGGCGCTCCCGCGCAAACTGGATGCCGCGCAGCGCCCCGTCCATACTCTCATAGGGGCTGCCAGGAACGCACCAGAGCGCATCATAGCCAGCGAGGGTCTCTTCAGCATCCGCTTTTTCCAGGAGAGGCGTGGAGAGCCAGGATGCTTCGGCCTGGCAGTCCAGGCCGGACAGGGCCAATTCTATCGCACGCGGGATAGCGTAATGCGCTTTGACGTGTGGGCTGAAATCGCCAATCAGCCCGATACGGATGGATTGTTTCATCGTTTGTTTCTCTCTATCTCGCGCCCCCGGACGCGATCTGTATCTGGCCGTCTGATATATGCCAGTCTGGACCGGGCGCTCAGCCGCTGCCAGGCTGAAATTGCTACATTATCGCCTGCTATCGCTTCAGTATCTACTCCAAGCATAGCACATATCCAGGGCATGATGTCTGGATGCCGCCCTCTACTGGTAGATTTGTGTCATAACCGGCTGCCATTTATTTGTCAGCGCCCAGCATGGCGATGCCCTCGATCTCTACCAGGATGCCGTCCTGAAAGAAGCGCGAGACCTCGAAGAGGGCGGTAGCCGGATAGTATTTGCCAAAGAAGGAGTGATGAACCGCGCCTAAGGATTTCAGGTGTTTCAGATAGTCGTCGCGGTCCTTGACGAAGATATTGATCTTCACGATGTCTTGCATCGCGCCGCCAGCTTCTTCGACCACCGCTTGCAGGTGGCGCAGCGCTTCTTCATATTGCCCCACCAGATCACCCGGCGTGACAATCTGCCCCTCGGCATTGATGGCTGCCTGCCCAGCCAGGAAGAGCATGCGCCCGCTGGTTGTCAGGATGCCGTGACTGAAGCCGCTTGGGCGCGGCAAAGATGCTGGGTTGATGATCTTCTTGCTCATATGCTACCTCCCCGTAAATGTCGGCTTCTCCTTCGCCTTGAACGCTTCATAGAAGCGGCGGTGGTCGTCGCCCATCAGCATGAGCGCTTGGGCCTGCGCTTCGGCTTCGAGGGCCGAGGCCAGGTCCAGGCTGAGTTCATGGTTCAGCATGCGCTTGGTCATCGAGATTGCCAGTGTCGGACCCTGCGCCAGCCTTCTGGCCCAGGCATAGGCGGCGCCCATCAGCTCGGCATGGGGTACGACGCGATTGACCAGTCCGTAGTGTTCGGCAGTGGCGGCGTCAATCGTATCGCCCAGCAAGAGCAGTTCGGAGGCGCGGCCCAGCCCGACGACGCGCGGCAAGAGATAGCCCGCGCCCATGTCCGCGCCCGTCAGCCCAACCTTGCTAAATAAGAAAGCGAAGCGCGCTTTCTCCGAGGCGATACGCAAGTCGGAGGCCAGGGCGATGACCGCTCCGGCTCCGGCGGTGGTCCCGTTGAGGGCGGCAATGATAGGCTTATCCAGCAGGCGCATGTTCTGGACCACCGCGCCGGTCATGCGGGTAAACTCCAGGTGGCCTTTCATATCGCGCTTGAGCAGTTCGCCGATAATCTCATAGACATCGCCGCCAGAGCAGAAATTATCGCCAGCGCCGGTCAGCACGATGACCTTCACGGATTCATCAGCGCGCAGCCCGGCAAAGAGGTCACGAAGCTGGGCATAGACCTCGAAGGTGAGAGCGTTCATCACTTCGGGGCGATTAAACGTGAGCGTGGCGATGCCATCGCTGATTTCATAGAGAAAGTCGTAGCTCATGAGCGGTCCTCTTTCAAGCAGATCACGACATGACGCCGCCGCCATCCAGGTTGATGGCCTGGCCGGTGATGCCCCTGGCGATGTCCTGTGCGAGAAACACCGCGATGGCGGCTACCTCTTCTGGCTCCATCAGGCGATGCTGCGGGCTGCTTTTTTCCAGCGTTTCGCGCGCCTGTGCCTGGCTCATGCCGGTGCGAGTGGCGATGTTGGCAATGCTGGCGTCGGTCATGGGCGTGTTCACATAGCCAGGACAGATGGCGTTGACGGTGATATTGTGGGGCATGAGTTCGACGGCCAGGGCGCGAGTCAGGCCCAGCACGCCATGCTTGGCGGCAGTATACGCCGCGATATAGCCGCCGCCAACCCGCGAAGCGATAGAGGCGACGGTGATGATACGGCCCTGGCGCTGGTTGATGAACGTCGGAACAAAGGCTTTGGTGACGTAGTAGACGCTGGTCAGGTTGACTGCCAGCATGCGCTGCCAGAGGTCGTCGGGGTGATTGGCAAACTTGTGGCTGCCCGCGTTGCCTGCGTTGTTCACCAGAATATCCAGGCCACCCAGACCAGCCAGCAGCGTTTCCACCATGTACCTGACCTGATCGGCGTCGGTGACATCGCAGCGAACCGCCAGACTGTGGCGGCCCAGCGCCTGAATATCAGCGACGAGTGTTTCAAGTTCAGATTGGGTGCGCGCTGTGACGGCGACATCGGCCCCGGCCCGGGCGAGCGCCAGAGCGATGCAGCGGCCAATGCCTCGCCCCGCGCCTGTCACGACGGCGCGCCGCCCGGCAAGTACTAACTGTTGATTATCTGCCATAGATGGTCTTATCCTCTCTGCTTATGCTCCCTGAAGCGCCGCGTCTCGGCAATCGAGCGATGCGCCGCCAGGGACGGCGGCGGTACACGCGGCATCTGCACAGGTTGTGCCTTTCGTCTGAACATCAGCGCAGATCGGCAAAGAGCCAGCGCAGCAAGTCTGGCATAGCAAGCTCCCAGGCATAAAAGGTATGGCCGTGTCCGTCGCGCTCCATGAAGTGTACCACCGCCTGGCGTGCGTGCAGATGCTCGACGAGGGCGTGCGCGCCGGGCAGGTTCTTGCGCTCCCCCAGGCCGAAATTGCCATGACTGATGACGAAGCGCCCGCCGCCCGGCCATTCGTCGGCCAGTCGCAGCACATCTTCCAGGCCATCCCGATGCCAGGGAGAGAAGAACACGCCGCCGCTGAAAAGATCGGGTCGGCCCAGCGCGAGTTGCAGCGCCATCGAGGCGCCGTTCGAGCCTCCCACTGCCCAACGCCCGATGGCCGGATAGCGCGCCCCGGCATAGGGCATGACAGTTTCCCAGACCCAGCGGCGTGTCGCCAGGTTGCGGCTGCCGCCCGCGATATATTCTTCTTGCCGCTCCGGGCCGCCGTTATCCATGACGACCAGAATCACAGGCGGCGCTTCGTTTCTATAGCGCAAGGTGTCTGTCACAACAGGAAAGCGTTTTTCCGTATCAAGCTCCATCTGCCCATCGGTGAGATAGAGCGTGTGATAGGGCTGCCCTGCCTCGTAGCCGGGCGGCAGATAGATACGCACCCGCCGCTGCTCTCCGTCGAGGCCAGGGGCGGGCAGGGTAATATCCTCTGCCAGCGTTGATGATTCGCCCTCTGCTGTCAACGGCTCCGGCAGGTCGGGGCCAAGCACATGTCTGCTGTGCCGGGGGGATGACAAAGGTTCGCGCTCGTTGCCGACATCCACCCAGGAGCAAACTGTTCGCGGCAGGTCTTGCGCGGGGAAATCACCGCCCCAAAGATTTGTGCTGGGAAGCCGCTCCAGCGGCTGCGGCTGCTCCCACCATTCGCTCACGCATATGGGTTCCTCTGAGCCAGGGTCGCCTTCCCAGAGGATCGTCATCGTGCCGTCGGGGTGGAAGATTGGCGAGCGCATATCAGGTGTAAGCAGTTCGGGATGGTCCTTCAGTTGGGCAAAGGTCAACATGTTATTCTTCCCAGGGTGAAAGCGAAGCAGGGGACGTGCCTGCCTCGGTGTTGGCTTTACGCTCTTTCGCTCTAGCGTGGCTCCATGATGCAGAGATCGGCGCGGCCAGCGGCCACAATGGTATTGATCTCGTTGGTGGTCGTGAGATAGCCGCCAACCATCGTTGGGATGCCTGCCTCGTTGCGCACCTGATCGCTCAGGGGTGTCAGGAAGCCGCGCCTGTAGGCTGGTTCGGCGTCAGGAACAGTCTGGCCCGCCAGCGCCTCGATCATATCACAACCATGCGCTTTGAGCGTGTGGGCCACGCTTACGGCGTCCTCAACCTCGAAGCCGCCCCTGACGCCATCGCTGACGGAAAGGGCAACCGAGAGCGGCTTCTCCTCCGGCCAGGCGGCGCGTACAGCGTCGAAGACCTCCAGCGGGAAGCGCAGGCGGTTTTCCAGCGGCCCGCCGTATTCATCCGCGCGCTGATTGGCGCCTGGCGAAAGGAAGCTTGCCAGCAGATAGCCCTGAGCCATGTGCAGATGCAGCAGGTCGAAGTCTGCCTCGTGCGCCATCCTGGCGGCGCGCACAAAATCATCACGCACACGGTTCATATCGTCGCAGTCCATCGCTCTGGGCGTGGGCTGCTGTGGCGTATAGGGGATTGGCGAGGCTGAGACGAGCGGCCAGCCGCCCTGACGCAGCGGTCTATCCAGGCCCTCAGAGCGCGGACGGGTCGCGCCGCGCCGCCCGGCGTGGCCCAACTGAAGCGCGATCTTCGCTGGCGTGTGGCGGTGTATCTGCTCGGTGACGCGCGCCCAGGCGGCCTGCTGCGCGGGGGTATACAGGCCGGTGTCGCCTGGTGTGATGCGCCCTTCGGCAGAGACGGCGGTGAGCGGCGTCAGAACCAGGCCCGCGCCGCCAAGCGCGCCGCTGCTCAGATCAGCAAGATGCGTATCGTTGGGTACGCCATGCTCTGCCGGACAGGTCGGGCGAGGAAGCAAGACCACGCGGTTAGGGATGATGGCCTCGCGGAGTTTAAGCGGCGTGAAGAGCGGCGGCGGCGCAAGGCTGGCGGTTTTAACTGCCCGCGCCGCATACCAGCGATCAACCGCGTCGCCAAAGCGCGTGTCGCGCAGGCGCAGGTCGTCGTAGGTGATTCTGCCGCTGCGCGTGAGCAACTGGAAGGTGAAGGGGATCGGGTCGAGGCCCAGGTAACGTTTGAGCGTCTCGAAGTAGTGCTGGCTTTCCTGCGCGGCGCGCTGAAACGTTTCGACGACGGGCTTGCGCTCAAGCTGATATTCAGTGAGGGTGGTATTTAGGTCGGCGTATTGTTCAAGCGCGGTGGCGAGCGCGATGGCGTCTTCCATCGCCAACTTCGTGCCGGAGCCGATAGAGAAGTGGGCGGTGTGTGCGGCGTCGCCCAGCAAGACGATCTTTCCATGCTGCCAGTGCTGGGTTTTGAGTGTAGGAAAATTGATCCATTTCGAGTTATTAGAGAGCAGCCTTGCGCCGTTCAGATCGTCGGTCAGCAGTTGCTCGCAATAGGCCAGGCTTTGCGTTTCGTCGGCTTTGTCCAGCCCGGCCTTCAGCCAGGATACCTCGTCGCATTCGACGATAAAGGTACTGGTTGTGCCGCTGAAGGGGTAGGCGTGAACTTGAAAGAGACCATGCTCGTTCTCGCGGAAGATGAAGGTAAAGGCGTCCAGCACTTTCTCTGCGCCCAGCCAGATATATTTGGCTTTGCCCAGTTCGATAGCTGGCTTAAAGATTGGCTCATGCGTTTTGCGGACGAGGCTGTTGAGGCCATCGGCGGCGATCAGCAAATCGTAGTCGGGGAGCGCGGCCAGGTCGTTGACCTCTGCGCTGAAGCGCAGGTTGACGCCGAGTTCGGCGCACCGCTGTTGCAGGATATGCAGCAGCGTCTTGCGAGTGATGCTGGCGATGACGTGGCCGCCGCAGCGGATGGTTTCGCCGCGATAGCGGGTGTCTATGGCGTCCCAGATGACAAACTGGCTGGCGATTTGCTCGTAGGTCTTATAATCGGCGCGCTGGAACGAGGCCAGCGTGCGATCAGAAAAGACGACGCCCCAGCCATAGGTGACATCCGCCGGGTTGCGCTCAAGGATAGTGATGTCGTGCGCGGGATTGGCTTTTTTGATGAGCAGGCCAGCATAGAGGCCAGCAGGTCCAGCGCCGAGGATAACGATCTTCACAGCGGCCCCCTATGCTCGCTCTGGCGCGGCGGCGCGCCCGCGTCTGCCCAGCCCGTCAAGAACGGCGGCCAGTTGATCGATCTGCGCCAGATCAGGAGAGGTTGGCAGAAGAATGAGTTCATCGCATCCCACTTCTTCATAGCCGCGCAGAAACTGCGCGATGGCCTGGGGTGTGGTGAGCAGGCTAGCGGCGATCTTTTCGGCGAATGGGCCGGTAAAGGCGTAGTATTCGCGCAGATAGTTCATGCCCATGTGAGCGGCCTCGTTTCCCAGGGCGAAGTAACCCTGCGCCCAGAGTTGAGGCTTGCCGGGGCGTCCGGCGTCGCTCCAGGCGGCGCAGGCTTTATCTGCCGCGCGGGCAAAGGTTCTGGGTGGGCCGCCGCCATGTACGTAGCCATCAGCATAGCGGGCCACGCGAGCAAAACCCTGGTCGCTTGAGCCGCCAATCAAGAGCGGCGGTCCGCCTGGACGCGCCAGGCGTGGGCCGATACGCTCATCTTCCCAATAGTCGCGCAGCGCGGTAAGCTGCTCTGAGAGGCGCTTGCCGCGCGAGTGATAGTCCATGCCAGCGGCCTCGTAATCGGCCTTGCGCGCGCCAACGGCCAGCCCCAGTGTCAGCCGCCCGCCGGAGAGGGCATCCACGGAGGCGGCAGCCTTTGCCAGCAGCAAGGTATTGCGCAGCGGGCCAATGACGATCATCGTCACCAGCCGAAGACGGCTCGTGACGGCAGCAGCGGCGGCCAGCGCGCTCAAGGGATCATAGCTGTCATAAGCCAGGCGATCAAGCACACCCAGACTGGAGAACGGCCCCGCGTCGGCGCGCCTGGCCCATTCAATCAGGCGCTGGCCGTCGGTCCCAGGAATGGCGTTAGGCAGCCCCACGCCAACTCGCATAACGGCGCCCCCTTTATTGTAGATGGTCCGTTCGATAGTGTGTAGCCAACAGCGTACCTCATTATAACCAGAGTGAGCGGAAAATAGCGGCTGCTAGCCAGGATGAACCAGCAAGTATATTATACCGAATATGCCCGCAGCGCCGCGTGTACCGCCGCCAGCCCTGGCAGCGAGGGCGAGGTAGGATGTGGCGCGTAACAAATCGCCGTGCAGAAGCACTATCTTCTTGAGGAACCTTGCAAGGCTTGATGAAGGGTCGCTGGAGGTGGCTTACGACCAGCCAGGAACAACTCAGTGCCGCCGCCTTTGCTCATATGATCCGGCAGGCACGCCAACACCATGAAGAGGCGCTGGTTGCGCTCTATCAACGCGCCTTGCCAGTGATCTATCGCTATGTGCTGGCGCGGCTGGGGCAGCCTGATCTGGTTGAAGACATCGTCTCCGATGTCTTTCTGGTGATGGTGGAATCCATCGGCGCGCTCCGCGCCGAACATGAGGCCGGATTTTATGCCTGGCTGATTCAGATTGCCCAGGGGAAGATCGCCAGGGCGCTGCATCGCAAGAAGCGTGACGCTATGCGCCTGGTTCCTCTGGGCGGATACAGTGCAGAGACAGAAGAGGATCGCTGGGAGCCAGAGGTGATGACAACTGATCTGGCGAGCAATCCAGCGGCCTTGCAGGAATGGCGCGAGACCCTGGAGGAGTTGGGGCTGGCGCTGGGCAGCCTGACCACTGAGCAGCAGGTGGTGGTGATAGGCCGGTTTCTGGCCGGGCAGAGCATCGAAGACCTGGCGCGCGCGCTCAAAAAGCAGCCCGGAGCGGTGCGCGCCTTACAGTTCCGCGCGTTAGGAAAGCTGGCGGAGCAGTTAGGCTTTGTGGGCAGCCGCCCGCGAGCCGCAGGCGAGAGTGCGGGAACCCAGTTCCCGCAAGGGCGGTTCCGAAGGGGGCATCATCTGGAGGGAAAGGGAAAGGAGGGCGGGCATGAATCGTGAAGAAGACCTGGACCGTCTGATCGAGCAGCGCCTGTCTGACGCCTCCTGGCAGCCGGATATGAGTGATGATGAGGCGGCCAGAATTGCTGCTGCGCAAGCGATTCTCCGATTAAATACCGTTGAGCCGCCGCCAGCCCTGACCGAGCGGATCGAGTCGCGTATTCGCGCGCGGGCGCGGGCGCACCACAACGGCCATATTGCTCGCCTGAGGCTACTTCCACGCGCCGGGGAACGGTCTCGCCGCGTGTCAGTCCGCCGCGCCTGGGTGAGCGCGTTGAGCGCCGCAGCCGTCTTGCTGCTCGCCTTTTTTGGCGTGACAACCGCTGCTGCCAGGAGTCTGCCTGGCGACCTGCTCTATGGCCTGAAGAGCTGGGAGCAGCAAATAGCACTGGCGAGCGCGGGCAGCCCGGCAGACCGCGCCAATATTCAGATTTCGCAGTTGCAGAGCGCGCTTGCTGACCTGGAGACGGTGGTTGGCGATGGGCGTTCGGATGCGGATATTACGCAGGCGCTCACTATCGTGGCTGCTGACACGCGCGATAGCCAGGCGGCAGTGGCAGCGACGCCAGCCGGCCCAGAGCGCGACGCGGCAGAGCAATCGCTTGCAAAGGCGCTTCAGGGTGAAACGATGACGCTTTATCGCCTGCTGAAGCAGGTTGGTTGGTCGCTGCGGCTGGCCTTCACTCAGCAACTGGGGGCGCTGGGGGTTCCTATCCCGACTGTGACCCAGGTCAGCGCCACCGAAGGGTCAAATGATACCGTGACGCTGACGCTGACAGGCACAAACTTTGCTCCAGGGGCGCGGCTGGTCATCAATGGCAGGGCGCTCGGCACAGTGAGCCAGAACAGCGCGACGACCTTGATCGCCATGATCAGCCATTCGGACTGGCGCGACGACAAAATCTCGGTTGGGGTGCTGAACCCCGACGGGACCGCTGCTCAGAAGATCGTTAACACTGATGACGACCATCATGACGGGTCAGGCGGCGACGATCACGGCGGGCAGGGGACGCCTGGCAGCACACCGGAGCCAGGCGACGATGGCGGGCATGGCGGCGGGGGCGATGATGGCGGCTCCAGTGGCGGCGGCGATGGCTCTGGCGGCGGCAATAGTGGCCCTGGAGGCGGCGGCGGTAGTGAGGATGGCAGCGGCACGTCCTGACCTCGGTCTGAATCGAGGCAAGGGTTGTGTGTATAGCAAGATGGTCCGCGATGAAGACGTGAAGCTGGTGGGGTATGGAAAGTACTCCCCCGTAGTTTCTGTAGTTTCTGAAGACATCCCTCCTCTCAAGAGGAGTGAACAGAGGAATGGAACCCCTGCTCTTGACAACCGAGAAAGGTCTTCAACAGCTCAAGAAACTACAGAAACTACAGAAACTACGGGTGTGCGGGAGCACGAGCCAGCCACCCTTCAGGATGAGCCAGCCAGGGGTGAAGATGACGTTTCATACGTCAGGGCGGCGCAGATGCCAGGTGGTGGTCTGCTGATAGGCATGGCCGATGCGCAAAAGGGTCGGCTCGTCGAGATGACGACCAACCAGTTGCAGGCTGATGGGCAGGCCCGACATGGAAAAGCCGCAGGGCAGCGCCAGCGCGGGCTGGCCGGTCATGTTGAAAGGGAAAGTGAATCGCAGCAGCGCGCCGCTGGCGTCGAACTCGTGATTCCCCAGAGTGACAGGCTGTTCAAGCTGGTCAATGCGCGGCGGCAGAATGGGCAGCGTCGGCAGCGCCAGGGCGTCCACGTGCTGCATCAGCGTTCGCATGCCTTCGCTGAAGGCGCGGCGCAGACGCTGGGCCTGGACATACTCGGTGGCGAGAAACTGCTCGCCCTGCTCCAGGCGGCTGCGCACAATGGCGCTGTAGGCATCGGCGCGGGCAGGCCACCAGCCCGCCTCGATGTGCGCGGCGGTGGCTTCGGGCATCTGGACGCCGCGATAGGCCCGGAAGAGTTCACCAAATGTTTCTGGCAGGCGCACGCTTTCGATCTCTGCGCCCAGGTCGTGCAGCGTTTTCAGCGCCGCTGCGACGGCTGTTTTGATCTGCGGGTCGGCCACGGTGAAATATTCGTCTTCGGGTGCGCCCAGACGGAGGCCAGCCAGCGGCGCGCGCTCGGCTTGCTGCTGCAATGGAGCGGCATATGAGGCGCTGGCGGGCAGGTTGGGCAGGCTGGCGGGGTCGCGCGGATCGTGTCCGGCCAGCGCGTCCAACATCAGGGCGCAGTCTTCCACAGAGCGGGCCATCGGGCCAACGTGGTCGAGCGACCAGCTTAGGGGGATGACGCCATAGGCGCTGACCAGCCCATAGGTTGGCTTGAGGCCAGTAACGCCGCAGCAGGCGGCAGGGATGCGAATAGAGCCGCCGGTGTCGGTGCCGATGGCGAGCGTACACATCCGCGCCGCCAGGGCAGCGGCAGAGCCACCACTGGAGCCACCAGGGACGCGCTCCAAATCCCAGGGATTGGCGGTGGGCCGTGTGAAGGTTCCATACGCGAATTCGTGCGTGTTCGTCTTGCCCAGCAGCACCATCCCCTCTGTCATCAGACGCTCGGTAACGGCAGCATCTTCGTCGGGGATAGAGTCGGCTAACACCTTTGAGCTTGCGGTGGTGCGGATACCGCGCGTGGCAACGAGGTCTTTGAGGGCCAGCGGAATGCCATGCAGCGGCCCGCGATCCTGTCCCGCCTGCAATTCGCGCTCGGCCCGGCGAGCATCCTCTACAGCGCGCTTGCGGGTGACGGTGACAAAGGCGCGCACCGCTCCATCAATGGCTTCGATGCGGCGCAAGGCGGCTTCGGTCAGGTCCACTGGCGAAAGCGAGCCATCACGCAGGGCGCGGCCCAACTCCGCGACGGACCGGTCAAGCAGGGTATCAGGGGTATGCTGCGATGAAGGGCGATCTGTAGACATTCACAATTCCTCATCATGCTTGCCATAAGCGTCTTGTTTAGACTTGCCTGACTTCGACCTGAAGGGCTTGAAACGCTTCCGGCAAGGCGAGCGAGTGCGCGGTATGCAGGCAAAACTCCAGGCCAGGGCCAAGTACCATCTGGCGCAGCCAGAGCGCGGCTCCGGGTTGGTTCGTAATGGTGGCAAGCTGCTGCAAGCACGCGGCATAGGTCATCCCTGCCGGTTTCCCAAACCAGGCTGCATAGCGAATCTGTGCTGGCTCGCAGGCTCCTTGTACCAGGGCGTAAACGCCGCCTTTCCCGGCGCCTGTCATACGAGCAACTGCTGTATGCGTCTCCTGGTGTGGGGCGCTGACAGCAGCCTCGTTGACGACACCGAGCGCCGCAAAATCATCTACGAGATACCAGTCTTCATACGCGGCCAAGCCGCGATTTGCCCAGGGAAGCCCCTGGACGGCTATCACCCAGGATTGATGAAATCCCTGTGGCGGGTGCGCCGCGAGCGATTGATGAAAGGATCGCAGGGCTGCTTCGTAGTGTTCCGAAGGGATTGATTCGAGCGGCCAGTGTGTAAAGAAATAAGCCAGCATATCTGTCTCTCGTTTCAAGGCGCGATCTGCGATGAAGGCGCGAGATACACCTCCTCCTCGCCTGGAAGCAGTATATCACTTGAACTCAGCGGCGGGTTTGCCGCGCCCCAGCGTCCAGAGCGCCAGCAGATTCAGGGCGATCATGCCCAGCGCGACGAGCGTGACGCCCGGCCAGTGATAGCGCGTCCAGATCGGACCCAGGGCGAAGGCTCCGGCAGCGCCGCCAATGTACCAGCCGAAGAGATAGAGGCCGGTTGCGCCGCCGCGCCTGCCAGCAGCGTTGTCGTTGACATAGGCATTGGCGACGCCAAAGGCGGAGATCAAGCCCAACGCCAGCAGCACCACGCCCAGAATGACGATGAGCAGCGACTGAACGAGCGTAAGGAGAATGCCAGCGGCCATGATGAGCAGGCAGAGGCTGATGACTGGCCGACGTCCGATGCGCGTCGAGAGCTTGCCCGCCGCTGGCGCGAGGAGTCCAAAGACATAAGCCAGGAAGATCAGTCCCAGCGCAGTGGTGGACAGGTTGAACGGCGGCGCGGAGAGATAGTAGCTGATATAGGTGAGGAAGCCCAGCAGTACTGTCCCCAGCAAGAAGCCGACCAGATAACCGCTGATGAGGACGCGCGAGCGCAGCGTCCCGGCCATCTGGCGGAACGCGCCGCGCATATTTGCGTTGGGACGGAAGCGCCGCGCCTGCGGCAAGCCCAGCGTGAGAATGAGCGCGCCAACGAGCGAGAGCAGCCCCAGCGCGACGAACATGATGCGCCAGCCAAACGGCCCCGCGATGACACCACCGCCAACGCGCCCCAGCAGCGCCGACCAACTCTGCGCCATCGCGTACCAGCCAATGGCGCTGCCGCGCTCCGCAGGCGGCAGTTCGTCGCCGAGATAGGCGATGGCGACAGCCCCGATGCCAGAGGTCAGGATGCCCTGCGCCACTCGCGCCACCAGCAGCAGGCCATAGGTGGGCGTCCAGGCGGCTACCAGGGCAGGAATGACGACCAGCAGGCTGGCGAAGATGATGATGGGCCTCCGCCCGATGCGGTCTGAGAGCGGCCCGGCGATCAGCAGAGCTGTCGCCAGCGCCACATTGAAGACGGTGAGAGTGAGGCCAGCAACGCCCGCGCTGATATGGAAATCCTGGCTAAGCAGCGGCAGGATCGGCTGCGGTGAGTAGACCGATGGCAGCAGGGTGAGCGTGCCGACACACAGCGCCAGCGTGGCGCGTAGATACGGCACATGCGCCGTTGCTTGCGCCGTTTCTTCGCTTGCTGGCGCTGGCGCGATGGCTGTTGTGGAAGTTTTGCTGATCTGGTTGTCCAAAGAGCGCGCCGCCTTCCTTGTTTCTGGCTCTACTCAAGAGTATAGAATGTTTGCGAAGGTCTGACCACTGCTGAATTATTTTAGAAGGAGTTGTTATCATGCCCTGGAACCCCGAACGCTACCATCAGTTTCAGAAAGAACGGTCTGCGCCCTTTGCTGATTTGTTGCAGTTGGTAAAGCGGCGCGAGGGCTTGCGCGTGATCGATCTGGGCTGCGGGACAGGCGAATTAACGCGGCGGCTGGCCGACGCGCTGCCCGGCAGCGATGTGTTGGGGCTGGATAGCTCGCCAGAGATGCTGGCGAAATCGGCGTCCTTTGTGCGCCCTGGTTTGCGCTTTGAGTTGGGCGCGATTGAAGAGGCAGTGGGCGCGGGTGCGCGAGCCGCAGGCGAGTGGGATCTGATCTTTTCCAATGCAGCCATTCACTGGGTCAACGATCATCAGAGGCTCATCCCCCGGCTCTTTTCGCTGCTGCGCCCAGGCGGGCACCTGGTTGTGCAGCTTCCCTCCAACTATAGCCACCCGACGCACACGCTGATAAGCGAGACCGTCCACGAGGAACCGTTTGCCCAGGCGCTCAACGGCTGGAGTCGGCCTGTTCCGGTGCTTTCGATTGAGGAGTATGCTGAACTGCTCTACGCGCAGGGCGGCGAAGATTTGATCGTTTTCGAGAAGATTTATCCCCATGTGCTTCAGGATGCCGACGCGCTGGTTGATTGGGTATCGGGGACGGCGCTGGTACCCTATTTCGAGCGTTTCTCTGAAGAGATGCAGGGGCGGTTTCTGGAACGCTATCGCCAGAAACTGCGCCAGCGTTTCCCTTCCAGCCCGATCTTCTATGGCTTCCGGCGCACGCTGTTTGCGGCTACGCGCCCAGCATAAGATAGTGGTTACCCAGGGTCAGCACATCAATCTTTTGGGGGATGCCAGCCTACCGCCACCCATCTCCGTCGCGCTCGCACTAACCGTTCTCTATTTACTGATCTCTGCATGAATCGCTAAACTCCTTTTGAGCTCCTCGAATCGCGGCATGTTCTCGGGAGCAGATAATGCTTCGCCTTCAAGGGATATCCTCCCCGTGGTTATCTGTATCACCTCCTTGACACAAGTCGCTGTT